>JAOTYQ010000779.1 GCA_029861725.1 Acidimicrobiia bacterium
GCTCACGAACGGGTGCAGACCGGAGTCGCCTCGATGAGCGGCGACGCCAGCCAGCGATCGAAGGCGGGTCGCACGCCGATCCCGGTGGCCCAGCTCCGGGAGCTGAGTGACGCGCACGGCCTCGCCGACGACCGCCTCATTCGCCAGGACTTGGCCCGACTCCATTGCGGTGAGCGGATCGTTGCCTGGTTGGGCTCCCGCCGCGACGTCCATCCCTCGATCGGGAAGCTGTGGCGGACCCGGCAGGGGCGGGCGGCGGCCGAGCTGGCGGCGCGACTGGCGTTTCCCGCCTCCCCCGCCTGGGCCGAGGATGACGAGGACGGCGATTACTTCAACTTCCAGATCCTGAACTGCCGGGGAATGAGCATCGGCGGCGGGACCGACGAGATCCAGCGGAATACACTCGCCGAGCGAGCGCTCGGCTTGCCTCGCGAACCGTCGACCGTCCGCGACGTTCCCTTCCGCGACCTACCGAGGAGTTGATCGAGGGCCGGTTCACCATGCCGCAGAGTGATCGTCAGTCGTCGTCCTCGGCCAGGAGGCGGTAGAGGGCCTTGCGGGCATCGTTGACGATCGTCTGAGCGGCCCGAATGTGCTCGTCGGTGCCGGCGGCCGCGACCTGCTTGGCGGCGGCACCGAGTTGGACGACCGATCGCCGGAGGTTGACGAAATCGGTCGCCTCGTCGCTCGTGAACCGCTCCCACGCAAGGGGGCCAGAGAGCTCGGCCACGGTGGCCCGACCATCGTCGGTGAGAGAGAAGATGTTCTTTCCTCCCTCCGACTCCGAGACGACGAGGCCCTCGTCGGCCAGCAGCTGCAGAGTCGGGTAGACGGAGCCAGGGCTGGGCTGCCAGCCTCCGCCGCTGCGATCCTCGAGCTCCCGCATGATCTGGTAGCCGTGCATCGGCTCGTCGGCCAGAACGGTGAGGACCGCGTCGCGGACCTCACCACGGCTGACCCTGTTTCGCCGCCGCCCGCGGCCGTGTCGGCCGGGCCCTCGGCGGCGACCGGGACGGCCGTCGTGCCCCCGGCTGTCAAAGGGGTGGCCGCCGGCCTGTGCGTGGTGCAAACCGGCCCGATCGTGATGTTGGTGGTGATGTCGTCGTGCGTGCATTGGTGATGACTCGCTTTCAGCAGAACGAACTGCTAGATCCTTGGAATACTAACGATATATCTTTATATATCGAAGATACATCGAAGAACGGGCGTTGGCAACCCTCGGTTGGACATCGATCCCACAAACTCACCACCACGGCCACAATCCCGCTATCCAGGTCGAATGCGCCTCGACTCCTCGGTTGATGGCGATCTACACTTCACGCAGCAAGAAGCGACATTCACGTGGAGGGGCCATGTCCACGACTGCCAACCGGGTCTTCGTCCTCCTTCTCGTGACCCTGCTGCTCGTCGTGCAGCCCGAGACCGGGGCTGCTGGGAACGAGACGCTTGACGCAGTCGGAACGTCACCGTCCGCGGTCCAGCCGGTCGAGATCCGTACGATCGTCTTCCCGGTTGCCGGACCCTCCGACTACGGCGACACATTCGGAGCGTGTCGCGACGGCTGCACGCGGCGGCATCAGGGTGTCGACATCTTCGCCCCGAAGCTCGCGCCCGTGATCGCTGCGACCGACGGCACGATCGTCGCCGAGCGCCGCAACGCCACCAGCAAGCCAGGCAACAAGATCGTCATCGAGGATGCCGATGGCTGGCGCTACAACTACTTCCACCTCAACAACGACTCCCCGGGTACCGACAACGACGCCAACCCCCAGTCGTGGATCATCGCACCTGGCCTGAGGGCCGGTGACACGGTTAGGGCGGGCGACCTGATCGGCTACGTCGGGGATAGCGGCAATGCCGAGGAGACCGACCCCCACCTGCACTTCGAGATCAAGCCTCCGGGGCGGCCTCCGATCAACCCCACCCCGAGCGTCACCGCGGCACGGGGCCGCAACGCGGTGGTCTCGCAGGTCGACTTCCGCGCCAC
The DNA here is from genome assembly GCA_029861725.1 of Acidimicrobiia bacterium. Lineage (GTDB taxonomy): Bacteria > Actinomycetota > Acidimicrobiia > Acidimicrobiales > SZUA-35 > CADEDH01. The sequence goes on from JAOTYQ010000779.1 coordinate 1,988, forward strand.
CGACGCCGAGGCCAGTGAGTGGTCCGGCGTCGTCGAGGATCGCTACGCATGGCTGCTGGGCCGGGCGCCGACGGATACCGAGCTGATCGAGTGGTCGAGCCGGCTCGCGCTCGGCCAGGCGACCGAGGCCGACCTCGTTGGAGACCTGGCCATGGCGGCTCCCCACCGGGAGCCCGAGGGGGCGGCGCTGCGGGCCTATATCTCCGCGTTCAGCCGGCTGCCGACTGCAAGCGTCCTCGATCTGCTGGCCGAGCTCTACCGCGAGGGTGGCTCGGTGGCCAGCCTCGCCGAGCGGATCGTGGGCTCGGTCGAGTACAAGACGCTGAACGGCACCAGCACCGCAGCAGAGATCGTCGAACTGAGCGACTCCGACGACGTGAAGCTCGACACCTGGCACCTCGTGCAGGTCGTCCGTGCGTACCGGGCCGCAGCGGGGCGACTTCCCGACGGCGACGAGCTCGAGAGCTGGACGCAGTTCCTCGACGACGGTGGCCTCATGGTCGATGTGGTGGCCGCCGTACTCAACGGGGAGGGCTTCGAGGCTGCGCCCCGACATGCCGGCGTGTTCGATGCCAACGACCTCGGGTTCCGGCCGGGGCTGAGCGCCCGTCAGGGCCCGGTCGATCTCGACCCAGCTGCCGACGGCGGCGGAGGACTCACGTTCGCATCGGGCGATCCCG
>JAOTYQ010000780.1 GCA_029861725.1 Acidimicrobiia bacterium
CGCTACGGGCCGCCAACCCGCGCCTGATCACCGCCTCGATCTCGCCCTTCGGCGACGACGGACCGCGGGCCGACTGGCCGGCCTCGGATCTGACGGTCTGGGCGGCCGCCGGGCCCCTCCTGCTCGCCGGCGACGCCGACCGGGCGCCGGTGCGGACGACGACACCGCAGAGCTGGCAGCACGCAGCGGGGGAGGCGGCCGACGCCGCCCTCGTGGCGCTGTGGGAGCGGCAGACCTCGGGCCGCGGCCAGCACGTCTCGGTGTCGGCCCAGCTGGCGGGAATGCAGGCCACCCAGTGCGCCATCCTGGCCGACGCGATCGGGGGCACGTCGAGCCAGCGGGTGGCCGGCGGCGGCAACTTCGGGGGGCTGGAGTTCCGGATCGTCTGGCCGGCGGCCGACGGTCACGTCACGATTGCCTTCCTGTTCGGAGCGTCGCTCGGGCCGTTCACCGCCCGGCTGATGGAGTGGATATGCGAGGAGGGCGGCTGCGATGAGGCGATCCGCGACAAGGACTGGGTCGACTACGGCATGGCCCTCCACAACGGCACCGAGACGGCGGAGGACTATGCCAACGTCCGCAGCCTGGTGGAAGCGTTCACCTCGAAGAAGACGAAAGCCGAGCTGCTCGAAGGAGCCGTTGCCCGCAAGCTGTTGATCGCTCCCATCTACACGATCGACGACGTGGCCTCCTCGGAGCAGATGCGGGCTCGGGGGTTCTGGGAGGACGTCGAGGTGCCCCAGGCCGAGACCGGCGAGACGATCCGGTTTCCGGGCCGGTTCGCCAGAGCCGACCGCGCCGAGCTGCCCTTCCTCGGGCCACCTCCCCGCCTGGGTGAGCACCAAAGCCTGCTCGACGGGCTCGATGTCGAGCGGCCCGAGGATCCCGGTGAGGTGGCCCCGACCACGAGCGGGTCGGCGATCTCCGCCGCGCCGCTCGACGGGCTGAAGGTCCTCGATTTCTGCTGGGCGGTGGCCGGGCCGCTCATGACCCGGTTCCTGGCCGATTTCGGCGCCACCGTGGTCAGGGTCGAGTCCTCGGCCAACATCGACGTCGGGCGCACCGTCGGGCCCTTCATCGACGACGAGCCGGGGCCCGACAACTCGGCCATCTACAACAACCTCAACGCCGGAAAGCACTCGATAGCGCTCGACCTGGCCAAGCCGGAGGCCATCGACGTCGTCGAGGATCTGGTGCGGTGGGCCGACGTGCTGACGGAGTCCTTCGCTCCCGGTGTGCTCGGCCGGATCGGGCTCGACGACGAGACCCTCCGCCAGCTCAACCCGGAGCTGGTGGTGATCCACTCCAGCATCATGGGCCAGACCGGTCCCCTGGCCGCCTTCGCCGGGATCGGCACGATGGGGGCCGCCATCACCGGCTTCTACAATCTGACCGGATGGCCCGACCGGCTGCCCGCCGGACCGTTCTCGGCCTACTCTGACTACGTCGCCCCCCGATTCGCGATCGCGGCGATCCTCGCCGCCCTCGACCGGCGGCGCCGGGACGGTGACGGACTGATCCTCGACTTCTCGCAAGCGGAGGCGGCGACCCACTTCCTCTCCCCCACCCTCCTCGACCACTTCGTCAACGGAACGTCACCGATCCGGGCCGGCAACGACGATCGGAACCTGGCCCCGCATGGCGTCTTCCCCACCGCCGGGGACGATCAGTGGGTGGCCGTTGCGTGCCCCGATCGGGCGTGGGAGCGGCTCGCCGGTTGGCTCGAGCGCCCCGAGCTGGCCGACCTCGACCTCGGGGCCCGGCAGGCCCGAGGCGACGAGCTCCATGGACTGATCACCGCTCGCACGTCGGCGCGGAGTGGTGACGAGGTGGCCGAGGAGCTGGCGGCGCTGGGGGTCGCCGCCTACCCGGTCCTCGGCTCGGCGGCCGCGCTGGCCGATCCCCAGCTGCGGCACGTCGGCCACTTCATCGAGGTCGACCATCCCGGCCACGACACCACGACCGTGGAGGGGCCACGAGCGCGGCTCTCCCGCACCCCGGGATCGGTGACGTGGGCCGGGCCGCCGATCAGCCACCATGCCTACGACGTGCTCGAGGGACTGCTCGGCTACGACGCCGACCGGATCGCCGAGATAGCGATCGCCGAAGCTCTGGAATGACCGGGCTCCGTCCGGTGCCGATCCCCTTCGAGGAGAACGCTAGCGGACGGCCTCCAGCTCGGTGAGGAGGTCGGCCTTGCTGGCAGCTTCGAGAAAACTGGCATCGATCGAGTTCCTGGCGAGGGCGATGAGATCGTCCTCGCTGAGATCGAGGGCGTCGGCGATGGCGAGGTAGTTCGCGCCGACATAGCCGCCGAAGTACGCCGGGTCGTCGGAATTGACCGTGACCGGAACCCCGGAATCGAGCAGCTGCTTCAGAGGGTGCCGGCGCAAGTCGGGCGTGACCTGGAGCCGCTGGTTCGACAGCGGACACATCGTCAGGGGAATCCGCTCAGCAGCCAACCGTGCGACCAGGTCGGCATCCTCGGCCGCCCGGACCCCGTGATCGATCCGCTCGACACCGAGGTCGTCGAGGGCGGAGCGCACGTAGTCGGCCGGGCCCTCCTCGCCAGCGTGAGCGACTCGCCGCAAGCCCAGGTCGGCCGCTCGCCGGAAGGCTTCGACGAACAGAGCGGGTGGAAAGCCCGCTTCCGAGGAGT
>JAOTYQ010000781.1 GCA_029861725.1 Acidimicrobiia bacterium
TCGTCGTGGGTCTCGACGAGCACGTCCATGCCCAGCTCGGTCGCAAGGTCGTGGTAGTCGGCGAGCTCGGCGTCGTCGAGGGCGGCGACGATCAACAGCACGGCGTCGGCGCCCATGATCCTGGCGTCGCAGACGTCTCGAGCGGAAACGGTGAAGTCCTTGCGGAGGACCGGGATGGCCACTGCGGCCCTGGCGGTCGCGAGGTCGTCGCCGGAACCGCCGAAGAACTCGCCGTCGGTGAGCACCGACAGGCAGGTCGCTCCCCCTCGCTCGTAGGCGGCGGCCCACTCGGCGACGTCGACACCGGGATTGATGTCACCTCTCGACGGCGACCGTCGCTTGATCTCGCTGATGACGCCGAGCCCGCTGGCGTCGAGCAGCGCGCGGCGGAACCCGCGCACCGCACCCGTCGTTTGGCCTCGCTCGATGAGCGCGTCCAGCGAGCGAGCATCGGCCGCAGCAGCGTGGCGGTGGGCGGCGACGATCTTGTCGAGGTATGTGGTGGTCATCACCCGACAATCGTGGGGACCAATCGCGGGGACCGGGACGGGCGCGGGGCCGCAGACCCTAGACGTCGAGGCCCTTGGCTGCGACGGGGCTCAGCATCGTGACCTCCGGCCGGCCGGCCAGCATCGACCCGAGGGCCTGCATCGCCGGCTTCATCCCCTCGCCCTTGCCGTGCACGTCGAGCGCCTCCTGATCGCGGTACAGCTCGAAGAAGTAGAAGACGTTGCCGTCAGAGGCGTCGGCGTGGACGCTGTAGACCTCGAGGCCGTCCTCCTCGTCGGCGGCAGCGATGAGGGTCTGCAGCGCACCCCGCAGTTCGTCAGCCTTGCCTTCGGCTGCGGTGAGTTTCGCGATCAGGGAGATTTTCGACATTCCATGGAACCTAGCCGAATCCCGGACCTGCCTCATCATGTGCCCCTAACACGAAAGCCGTACCGTTGCCGGCAGGGGCTCTAGTCTGGGGTTCCTGGTCGACTCGAGGACCGCTATGACCCTTCAGCAGGAGCTGCAGCGCCGATGACCGACGTCGTCGTGGTCGAGGACGAGCCCGACATCGGCGACCTCCTTGCGCTCTACCTGCGGCGGGAGGGCTGGCGGGTCCATCTGGCCACGACCGGCGCGGACGGTCTCGATGCCATCCGCGCCCGCCGGCCCGACTTCGTCGTGCTCGATGTCGGCCTCCCCGGCGATCTCGATGGCTTCGACGTGTGCCGGGAGCTGCGCCAGTCGAGCGACGTGCCGGTACTGTTCCTGACCGCCCGCGACGACGAGGTCGACCGCATCCTCGGGTTGGAGATGGGCGCCGACGACTACGTCACCAAGCCGTTCTCGCCCCGCGAGATCGTGGCCAGGATCAAAGCCGTTCTCCGCCGGAGCCGGGCGACCGACGACGCGACCTCCGGTGCCACCTTCGGCTCGGTCCTCGTCGACATCGGGCGGCGGGAGGTGTCGAGAGGAGGGGAGGTCATCCCGGTGGCGACCCAGGAGTTCGCCCTCCTCGAAGTGCTCGTCGATAACCAGGGCGTGGTGCTGAGCCGCCGCCAGCTCCTCGATCTCGCCTGGGGCGAGGACTGGATCGGCGACCCCCGCACGGTCGACGTCCACGTCCGCCAGCTGCGGCGGAAACTCGGCGACGATCTGCCCCTGGTGACGGTTCGCGGCTACGGCTACCGCCTCGGCTGACGATGCAGCGACGGCTCACGGTGGCTCTCGTCGGAGTGGCTCTGGCTTCGATGGTCCTCATCGGGGCCGGCGTCCTGATCCTGGCCCAGATCGGCGCCCGCCAGCAGACCGAGGCCGAGGCTATCGAGCGTCTCGACTTCCTGGCCGAGCTCGTCGACCCGAACGTCGATGCCGATCCTCCACGGCCGGTGCGAGGCAACCCGCTGGCCAGAGCCATCCCGGTGCTCGGCCTGAGCGAGGCCGAGCTGGCCGTCGTCGACGACACGGGGGTGCTGCGAACCCTGCGGGCGGTCGACGCCGAACGGCGGACCGGCCCCGGACTCGAGCCGGACGGGCGGGTGCTCGTTCTGACCGACGAGCAGCTCGACGCGCTGGCCAACGGCGACGTGGTCGTGCTCGACGGGACCGGCTCCGAGGTCAGGGTCCTCCGGGCCGTTGCCGACGACGGCTCGCCGGCCACCAACGATGGCGGAGGCACGGTCGCCCTCGTCGTGAGTCGACCGGTCGTCACGATCAGCCGTGAGGCTCGACTGTGGTTCGTGGCGTCGGGCGCGATCGTGCTCGCCGGATCGCTCGGCGCCAGCTGGTTGCTGGCTCGCCGGTTCGCCGGCCCGATCCGGCGCATCGAGCAGGCGACCGCCGCCGTCGCGGCCGGCGACTTCTCGGCCAGGGTCGAGCTCGACGGCAACGACGAGCTGGCCGAGCTCGGGCGATCGGTCAACCGCATGACCGCCGACCTCGAGCGATCGAAGGCGCTCGATCAGCAGTTCCTCCTCTCGATCTCACACGATCTCCGAACGCCGCTGACGGCGATCGCCGGCTACGCCGAGGCGCTCTCCGACGGCGCCATCACCGATCCGGCCCGAACCGGGGTGGTCATCGCCAACCACGCCGATCGCCTCGAGCGCCTGGTCGGCGACCTCCTCGACCTGGCCCGGCTTGACGCCAACCAGTTCCGGCTCCATCTGG
>JAOTYQ010000782.1 GCA_029861725.1 Acidimicrobiia bacterium
GCCGCGATGTCCATGACGCTCAGCACCGGGTTCGACGGCGTCTCGCCGAAGAGGAAGCGGGTCTCACCGTCGATCTTGCTTGTCCACTCGTCCAAGTCGAGGGGATCGGAGACCCAGCGCACGTCGATGCCGCGCTCGGCGCCGTAGCGCTCGTTGAACAGCATGAAGGTGCCGCCGTAGCAGCGAGCGCTGGCGACGATGTTCATCCCGGGTGTTGGATGCTCGAGGAACGGATTGGTCGCCATGAAGACGGCCGACATGCCGGAGGCCGTGGTCGTGGCCGAGACTTCGCCGTCGAAGCCGTAGCCCTCGAGCAGCGCCAGCGTCTCCTCGAGGTAGTGGACCGTGGGGTTGGCGATCCGCGAGTACACCCAGGCCGGCATGAGGTAGGCGAGGGCGGCCTCCATGTGGTCGCTGTTCTCGAAGTGCTGCGCCGAGCTGAAGAAACCGGGCTCGATGATGCTGCCCTGATTGGCGGCCGCGGCCTGCATGTCGTAAATACCGTGCACTGCGATCGTGTCGAACTTCTTGGTGCGCATGATTGAGCGCCGCTGCGCCTCGGCGGCCGCCATGGCCTCGCCGCGGGCAACGTACTCGGCAACTCCGTCGGTGTAGTCGCTCATCCCATTTCCTCCCGGCCTGCCAGCCGCCCGAGGATCACTCGATGGGCAATTGTGTGGTGGCCTTGATTTCTGTCAGCACCAGGCTGGTGTTGATCCGTGCCATGCCGGGTATCGGGGTGAGTCGATCGACCACAAAGAGATGAAGCTCGTCGCGATTGCGAAAGACCGCCTTCAGCAGGTAGTCGAACTCTCCTGTTGTGTGATGACACTCCAACACTTCCGGCATGTCGAGCACCAGCTCCTTGAAACGAACGATCGCCTCGAACTGATGCAGCTGGAGCGAGACGCCGATGAAACAAACCATGTCGAAGCCGATCGTCTCCCGATCGAGCAGAGTTGTGTACTGCCCGATCACCCCGGTGTCTTCGAGCCGTCTCACGCGGGCGTGAGTCGCCGGGGCGGAGAGCTCGACACGACGAGCGATCTCCGCATTGCTGACCCGGCCGTCGGCCTGGAGCATGCGCAGTATCGCCTTGTCGGTCTCATCGAGACTCGCCTGTACTGAAGACTCTATCACTGGTATTCCTCGGCTGTGTATGGACCTTCGGCCCTATTAGGGAACCACATTAGATTATTCGGGAAGCCAAAGCAATAGAGGTAGAACGTTCGGTATTGGGCGACCGAGGATCGTCGCGACCGAACGTTTGAAGCTGGGGTCGCTAGCCCGCCGGCTTTTCGGCTACGAGCGTGTACATCAGCGGAACCTGGTCGCGCACTGCTTCGGGGAAACGGAACCATCCGTCCTCGGTTTCTTCCATCCAGCTGTGCATCTTCCACGCCAGGACCCTGTGCTCTATGAAGGTGTTGATGACGAAACCGCGGTTCAGCAGTGCGGTGAAGATCTCACCGAGCCCGTGGTTCCACTCATGGCTGACGGTGGCGGTCAGCTTGGCGTCTCCGAGGTACGACACGTCTTCGTCCCAGGTCTGCATGCGGCCCTCGAAGTACGGGAAGTCGAGCACGAGCAGGCGGTCCTCCCGATCCTGGTCGAGTGCCCAGGCCACCGGGTGCCCTTCTGTGATGAGCAGCCGGCCACCCGGCTTGACGAAGTGGTCGATGACGCCGGCCCAACCGTCGATGTCAGAGAGCCAATTGAGCGCGCCGACCCCCGTATACACAAGATCGAACTGCTCATCGAGCACCTCCGGCGCGTCGTACAGCTCCGAGACGATGAACCGGCCGGGAGTGCCGCTCTTGGTGAACATGTCCTGGGCGGCGGCGATCGCCTTGGGGGCGAAGTCGATTCCCGTAACCGCGGCGCCGAGGCGGGCGAGCGTGATCGTGTCGGTGCCGATGTGGCACTGGAGGTGGAGGGCAGTTGTTCCGGTCAGGTCGCCGAGGCGCTCCCGGTCGAACATCACGATGTCGGACATGTGGGACGGGTCGTCGATGTAGCGATCGACCCGGTATCCGTCGACATGGCCCGCCACCCGGTCGTCCCAATTCGCCCGGTTGTCGGCACGGTGTTCGTTCATCGGCATGGGCGGGAGGTTAGGGCGGCGAATAGCGGGACCTGGCGTGGTCCAGCAAGGTCGCGAAAACCAGAAAACCCCCAGCACCTGGCTGAGGGCTTCCTGTTGGAGTTGGCAGTTTCAGGTCTTGCTTAGGACTGTGATCGGCAGCCGTCGGAACAGTGGGCCACACGGGGGATTGTGAATCGTTTCATGTTCACTCCTTTCTGAGTGTCAGTCGGCGGTTGAGGTGACCGGGACGTCTCCAATCACCTCACGCGCCTTTTCTTCTAGGCGTTGTTTGGCCCGGCCGAGGTCGTCGAGGGCTTCGCGGAGCTGTTCGAGTTCTCCCGAGCGGACTTTGATGCCTTCTCGCATGAACAAGGCAGCGGCTTGGGAGCGGCTCTTGAAGGCTCCGCTCTCCACCCAGTCATCGAGATGATTCATGGTGTCTTCATCGATGCGGACCATGACCACCTGGTCGCGTGGCGTGCGCCCCATCTCCGCGACGGTGGTTCTCATGTCGCCGGCCAGGCACATCACCGAGCAGTCGGCGAGGTCGCCGTCGCCGCCCATTCCGA
>JAOTYQ010000181.1 GCA_029861725.1 Acidimicrobiia bacterium
CGCGGTCGAGATCGACGCGGCCGCGGAAGCGTATTCGTTGCTGCGTTGGCCAGGTCTGACCTCTGCCTTTGGCGTCTCGGTCGGGGTTGTCGTGGCCGGAATGCTGGGCGGTATCTGGCTCGGGCGTCGGGACCAGGCGGTACCCCGGCCGGTCGGTGCTGACGTCGTCGATGCCGGCACCGATGCCGTGCTCGCCGGCGCTCGGACGATCACCGGCCGCGTCCAGCACGGCTCGCTTCCGTTCTATCTCGCCACGATGGCCACGACCGCTGCGCTCGCTACGGTTCCGTTCGCCTTCGCGATCGACACCGGAGCCCTGTATCGCTGGGACAACGGCCCCCAGGCCGCCTTGGCCGTGCTGGTGGTCGCCGCCGCGCTCAATGCTGCGATCGTCGGCTCCCGCCTGGGCGCCGCGCTCGGCCTCGGCGCCGTCGGTCTCGGCGTTGCCGGATTGTTCGTCGCCCACGGCGCGCCCGACCTCGCGCTGACGCAGCTTCTCGTGGAGACCGTCGTCGTGGTCGGTTTCGTCATGGGACTCGGACACCTGACCCGTCGGTTCCCACCGGTGGGCCATGTCTGGCGCGGCGTCCGTATCGCAGTGGCCTCGCTCATCGGTATCGCCGTGACCCTTGGCCTCCTCGCCGCAGCGTCGAACCGGACCGGATCGGCGCCCCTCGAAGCCCTCGCAGGCGAGGCGGTCGACGAGGGCGGCGGCAACAACATCGTCAACGTGATCCTCACCGACATCCGCGCCCTGGACACCCTCGGCGAGATCGTCGTGCTCGCCGTCGTCGCCATCGGGATCGTGGCGCTGGCGCGACCACGTCTGCACCCGATCCGTTCCGCCGAGCTCGTCGAGGAACCGGTATGATCGCCACCCGCTCGCCCCTCGCGCGCCTGGGTATCCAAGCCGCAAGCCCCCTCGCCCTGGTCGTGGCCGTGTTCTTGTTCTTCGCCGGTCACAATCGCCCCGGCGGTGGATTTGCAGCTGGGCTCGTGCTCGGAGCGGTGGTCGCCCTTCGAACCGTGGCCGGCCTTCAGCGTCCTGCCCACGCCGTGGCCCTGCTCTCCGCCGGCGGCATCATTGCCGGCGCGGTCGCGCTGGGCCCCGTCGTTGCCGGTGACCTCCTGCTCGATCAGGTCGTCGTCGAGACCACGCTTCCGCTGCTGGGCACCATCAAGTCCGGAACCTCGCTGGTGTTCGACGCCGGTGTGACCCTCATCGTCGTCGGCCTCGTCGTCGCCGTTCTCGAAGGACTCGGAGCCACCGAACTGGCCGCGCCCAACCGGGAGGAGCGTCGATGAGCCTCGCGCTGGTCTTTGCCGCGGGCGGCCTCGCTGCCATCGGCACCTACCTCGTGACCGCGCGCTCGTTGAGCAGGATCGTGCTCGGCTTCTCACTGCTCGGCCACTCCGCGGTACTGGCGTTGCTCGCCGCGGGAGGCCCTGCAGGTGAGGCCCCCATTGCGGATCGATCCGAACCCGACACGCTCGCGAACCCGCTCCCGCAGGCGCTGTCGCTCACCGCCATCGTCATCTCGTTCGGCCTGACGCTCTTTTTGTTGGCGCTCGCCCGGCGTCAGCATCAGCTGAGCGGCGACGACCTCGTCGAAGACGACCTCGAGGACCGCAGGATCGCCGCGTCCAAGCCCACCACCCAGTCACACGCGGCAACCGAGGAGGCCGCATGACCGCTGTAGTCGCGCTCCTCGTCGCCGGCCCGCTAGTCGCATCTGCCGCCGGCCTCGCCTGCCGCGCCCGCTCACGCCTGAGAGACACCATCACGATCGGCTCTCTCACCGCAGTCACAGCGCTGGCGGCATGGCTGCTCATCGCCGTCGAGCGGGACGGCACCATCGCAGTGCGGGTCGGAGGCTGGGACCCCGAGCTCGGCATCGTCCTCGTCGCCGACCTGTTCGCCGCGCTCATCCTGGTCGTGGCCATGGCCACCATCCTGGTCGTGGAGATCTACGCCATCGGTCAACGCCGCACCGCCTGGGGTGCCGATCCCCAGCTGGCCGGGCCCCTGCTGCTGGTCCTCACCGCCGGGATCGCCCTGGCCATCCTCACCGGTGACCTCTTCACCCTCTTCGTCGCCTTCGAGCTCATCCTCGTCTCGAGCTACGTCTTGTTGACCCACCAGGGACGCCGCGGCCAGATCCGCTCCGGCATGACCTATGTGACGATGAACCTCTTCGCGTCGACGCTGTTCCTCATCGGTGTCGCCGTGGTCTATGCCGCCACCGGCACCGTGAACCTGGCGCTGTTGGCCGAACGAATCCCCGAGCTTCCCTCGGAGCTGCAGTGGGGGATCGGACTCTGGTTCCTCGTGGTCTTCGGCACCAAGGCGGCGATCTTCCCGCTGTTCTCCTGGTTGCCCGACAGCTACCCCACCGCTCCCACCACCATCACCGCGGTCTTCGCCGGGCTGCTCACCAAGATCGGCGTCTACGCCCTGATCCGCTTCAACACCCTTACCGGCATGGAAGACCTCGGCCCGGTGATCCTGACGGCCGCCGGCATCACGATGCTCGTCGGAGTGGCCGGGGCTCTGGCCCAAGACGACGTCAAACGCATCCTGTCGTTCCACATCGTCAGCCAGATCGGCTACATGCTCATGGGCCTCGGCTTGTTCTCGGTGGCCGGCGTGGCCGGGGCAGTGCTGTTCCTCATCCACCAGATCCCCATCAAGACCGTGCTGTTCCTCGTCGGCGGCCTCATCGAAGAGCACGAAGGCACCTCGGCGCTGGACCGCATCGGAGGCCTTTCAGCTCGTCAACCCCTCCTCGCTGCGCTGTTCGCCATCCCCGCGTTGAGCCTGGCCGGGCTGCCACCGTTCTCCGGGTTCGTGGCCAAGCTCGCCCTCGTCGAGGCCGGCATCGCCGAGCTCGCCATGCCGATCGTCGTCGTCTCCCTCGCTGCGAGCATCCTCACCCTGTTGTCGATGGCCAAGATCTGGCTCGGCCTGTTCTGGGGAACCAAACCCGACGACGCACCTCGGATCGTGACCCCGACCGGCGACACCAGATCTGGCCTCGGGCGTCGTCTCACGGTCGGCGCCACCGCGACCGCAGTGGCCGGCACCGTGGCCATCGCCCTGTTCGCCGGGCCACTCTGGGATCTCAGCGAACGCGCCGCCACGGACCTGCTCGACCCCGTGGCGTACACGAACGAGGTGCTCGGATGAGTCGCTGGTTCACGCTGCGCCGGCTCATCACCGTGGCTGCACTTACCTTTGCCTGGTGCGCGCTGTGGGGCGAGCCGTCTGTCGCCAACCTGGCATCGGGCATCGTCGTGGCAACGCTTGTCAGCGGTAGCGGCATCGGCACGCCTGGCCGCGGCCGGATCAGGATCCGGCCCTTGGTGCGGTTCGGCCTCCTCGTCGCCATCGATCTCGGCGTCTCGACGGTGAGCGTTGCCCGAGAGATCCTCACCCCCACCGACTACACCGACGAAGCCGTCATCGCCGTCGCTGTCCCGACCGACACCCGCACCCACCTGTTGCTCCTGATCGTTGCCATCACGGTGACACCCGGCACCGCGGTGGTCGACGCCGACCCCGACACCGGCACCCTCTACCTCCACATACTCCACGCCGAGCGCCGCCACGAAACAGAAGCCCACGTCGTGGAACTGGCCCAGCTCGCCTGCCAAGCCCTCCCCACCCACCAACCCCAACCGCTGCCGAGCCACCCATGATCGCTGCCCTCACCACCTCCGCCTTCATCGTCACCGCCGCCTGCGGCGCCATCCGCCTCCTTCGCGGACCAGCACTGGCCGACCGCGTGATCGCCCTCGACGTCGTCCTCATCTCGCTCATGGGCGCCATTGCTGTCCGTGCCGCGGAGACCGGCACCACCACCTACCTCGACCTCCTCGTGGTGATCGCCATCGTCGGCTTCACCGCAACCGTCGCCGCCAGCCGCTTCATCGAACGCGAGAGCACCCAGCCATGACACCCATCGCCGCCACCCTCGCACTCACCGGCGCCCTGGTCGCACTCCTTGCCGGGATCGGGTTGCTCCGCTTCCGGACTCCCTACGCCCGGTTCCACGCCGCTGGCAAGGCCAGCCCGGTCGCCTTCCTCCTTGTGGCCGCCGCGGCCGCCATCGAAACCGGCTGGGGCGGTGCCGCCCGCCTCGCTGTCGCCTCCGCCGCACTAGTGCTGACCCTCCCCGTCGGCGTACACCTCCTCTTTCGCGCCGTCCACCGCACCACCCCTCGCACCCTCGCCATCGACGAGCTCGCCCCCGCGGAAGTCCGTTCACGCCCCGGACCCGCCGGACCATGACCCGGCCCATTCCCAGCCTGAGCCTCGTGCTTGCAGTCATCGTGGCAACGCGGCGGGGCGACCCACCATGACACGCAACCCCGACCACTGCACCCTGCAATGACCTCGCCACCGGACCGGAGCCGCTCAGCCCACTGGACGCAGTCTGACCAAGGTGGTACCCGGTCCACAATCACTACTGTCGACATGGGAGAACAGCGTCAGTCGCTCGCCTGACGGCATCTGCCATATTTGCCTCTGCACGCGATTGCATTCCTACAGAGGAATATATATGTTGCCAGCGTGATCGATGCGAGCCTCGTCCTCAACGCTGTTGGCGAAGCGAACCGCCGTCACCTGCTCGAGCTATTGCACCAGCGGCGCGAGTCAACGGTGTCCGAGCTCGTCGCGCCTCGGGTCTGCGGCAGCCGCAGGTCTCGAAGCATCTCAAGGTCCTGACCGGAGCCTCGCTTGTCTCGGTCCGGACAGACGGCCGGCATCGCCACTACCGGCTCGATGGTCGCGGCCTACGGTCAGCACACGACTGGTTCGCATCATTCGAGGATGTGTGGCACGCCCGCTTCGACGCACTGGACGAGCTCGTCTCAACCGATCCCGACCCCTCTCAGGAGATGCCGCAATGACCGACCCCTGCCTCTCCGACACACTGGACACACTGGACGCCCGGCGCCGCTCGGCCAGCATCGAGTTGAGCGACGACGGCTCCTCATAGTAATTAGCGGTCACCGCTCGATGCGTTCCTTCAGCCGCGCCAGGTTTTGCTTCCAGATTGATCGGAGGACGGGCCGGGCCACGAACGCGCCGAACGAGCCACCCATCCACCACGGGAATGTCAGGTCTTCCTCCCACCGGAACTCGGTGCGACCGTCGGCAAGCTCGGTGAGGGTGAACTCGCCGGTGCCCTCGACCAGCCCAACGTGGCGGACGCCCATCCGTCGATCGCCCTGCCAAGAGGTGATCTCCATCACATCGGTGAGCGAGAACGGACCGATCTTGGTGTCGCACTCGAAGCGAGTGCCAGGCCCTTCCCAGTGGTCCGACAGGAAGCGAATGGCCACCGCGTCCTGCATCCACTCCACGTGCGATGAGATGTCGCGGACGTCGGCCCAGACCTCGGCTGGCGAGCGGTCGATGACGGTCGCTACCACGACCGCTCGATGGTTGAGCTCGGTGGCAGCGGGGTAGGCGGGCGAGCTGTTCATGGGATCTCCGATTGTTTGGGTTCGATGCGTTTCGGCCGGCCGACGCGGACGTCGACCCCTGGGGACCACAACACGTATGGCCCGCTGTGAGGGGCGGGAAGTCCAGTTGCGGTAACCAGGCTCTCGTCGAGTCGGATCACTTCGCCGCGGTATAGCGGCCAGGGTGGGTGCTCCACTGGGGCATAACGGAGTCGCCCCCGGCGGGAGGCCGAGATGAGACCCCACCGTGATGTCAGGAAGCGGGTTAGGTCGTCCTGGGCGTCGAGGGGAGCGCCGGTTCGGATCTCGATGTCGGCTTTGGCGACTTCGGCTGTTCTCGGCCAGCGGCGGTCGGCCCGGCTCGACACGATCTCGCCTATACGAGTGTGCTTGGCGCGTCCGTAGCAGTACGGCAGCCGATAGGCGAAGCGGGCCACAGCGGTCGGGAGGACCTTGTCGATGTCGAGGGAGAAGAACCACACGCCACGTCGTGGTCCGCTGTGCACGTAGGTTCGGACGTTGACCTCGGGAAACGCCCCAAACAGAGGAAACGGCGGGAGTCCAGGCAGGCCAAGCCGTTCCATGCTGAACGGCACCAGACCGACCCAAGCCGAACCGTCGTGGGTGTCGACCTCCACCCCAGCCGGCAGCAGCCGCTGAACAGCCGCCGGCGGATATCGCCAATGGAGGAACACGACGTCGGCCCAGTGCTGGGTCATGACCGGACGAGCGACCGGCTCGACCACGAGCGGCGGGAGCGATGCCGCCTCGATAAGGGGAGAGCGGGTCATGCTGCCGTCTCCTGATGGCGCTGAGCGATTTCGGCCCTGAGCTCGTGCTGACGAGACCGGAGTCGTGCTCGTTGCCGATAGTCGACGACAGCGAGTTGACCGAGCGAGATCACCATCGATGACAGCTCGATCCGGATCTCATCGACCGTCATGAGTGCTGGTGGCATCGCGCTGGTTCCTTGTCTCGACTTGTGTTCTTCCTATGAGTTACCCGTCGAAACCCGTTCCGAAACCGAACGTCGTCACGATCGGGCCCCTGTCGTTGTTCGCGCTGGCCAGCCGAAGGGGCGGCTTGTCGTGTTCGTCACATTCGGTTTGGGTCTCCTCCGCGAAGGGAATGCACCTCTCAGATGCCGATACGGGCACCGAGATCGTCCCCGCTCACCTAGGAGAAACCATGATCCCTACGAACCAACAGTCGTCGACTCGCCGGCACTCCATCGGCGCCTTTCACAAGATCAAGGCGTTGTTCCTCCTAGCCGCATTTGCGTCGCTCGTTCTCTCTGTCTCACTGTGGTTCAGCGGAGCTCGCGACGAAGGTGTCTTCGTCGGGCTCTGGGTTCCAGCCATCCACTCGCTTGGTACGTTGATCCTGACCGGTGAGCGCGAACTCCTCACCGAGCGGGTCGAGTCATGAGCACCACCCTGCTCCTCGCCGTCGGCTGCATCGTGTTCGCGATCACCACACTCGCCTCACTCTGGGCCGGATACCTGCTGCTGCAGCGGGCATGGGTCAACCAGAATCCCGAGCTGGCCTCAGCCGGCGACAAGATCCGCCCGCTCTTTGCCAGCGATACTCCGGAGCACCCGACAGTCGCGGAGGAGGCATGAGCGGTGACGATCACTCCTGAGATCGCCATGGGTGTCGCCAAAGCGACTGATAAGACATCGCTCACGACTTGTCGTGGTTGCTCGCCGATACCCGCGCGCTCTATCTGAAGATCCACAACTACCACTGGAATGTGGTACGACCAATGTTCAACACGCTCCACCTGATATTCGAAGAGCAGTACAACGAGCTGGCCCCGACCAAAGACCTCGTCGCCGAGTGCCTACGGCCGCTCGGCGAGCCGGTCCTTCGCTATGACAATCGAGTCGAGGCCGACGGTCGTTGGACAACGGTTCGCTTGACGGCCCGGTTGGAGGGTCCAGCTGCTCGTTTCCTGGAGCGGCTCGTCACCCCAGTTTCAGCTCTTGGCCAGCGGCGCCGCATCGCACGGCTCGTCGAGTTGGCAGAGCTCATCGATCGTCGGAGCCCGTCCTGAGCGACGCCGGAACCAAGACCAGGTGTCGCGGTGAAGCCAAGTCACTGGCCGAATCGGCGTTGCTACCGGTTTTCAGGTCTGGGCTGCGCTCGTGGCGCGACGACTAGAATGCGCTACTCGGTAGGTCGGTGGCGCCTTCGGCGATCGCGTCGCAGATGACGGTCGCCACTCGATTCGGGTCAAGGCCCGGTCGCATGCTGGGAGCGGTTCCCTCGATGGGTCGTTGAGCGAGGCCGGTCTCGGTGTGGGGTGGGCGGGCGTCGATGACCGTGACTCCGGCCCGTCTGGCTTCCCGGCTGAATGCTTGGTCGAAGGAGGTAAGAGCCGCCTTCGAGGCACCGTAGGCCGCCATTCCTGGCAGGTTCTGTTCCGCGATCACACCCGACAGGTTCACGATAGCCCCTCCGTGTTCGAGCTCAGGTAGTGCTGCTTTGGCCAGCATGATGGGCAGGAACGTGTTGGTGAGGAAGAGCTCCTCCATGGCATCGACGGAGAGCTCGGATGTGGATCCGAAGGCGACCACGCCCACGGCGTTGACGACCGCGTCGAGGCGACCATGCCGGTTCTTGGCTTCGGAGATCGCCTTGCGGCACGCCTCAGGTGAGCGGAGATCGAGGGCCAGTCGTTGACCCGGTGCCTGCAGTTGATGCAGTCGATGTTCGTCACGGCCGACGAGTGCCAGCCGGGCTCCTCGCCGGTGGAGCTCGCCCGCAACTGCGGATCCGATTCCTCCCGTGGCGCCGGCGATCATCACAGCGGCGCCGGCCAGGGTCACTCCCGATGAAGTCATAGCGGGCCCGTACCCACGCTGATCGGGCGCAAAACCAGCTTGGACGTTTCCGGCAGTCGGTTTACGGGTATTCACCAACTGTTCCTCGACCCGCTCTCGAAAGACCACCATGTCAACTCGTGTCCTTGATCGACTCGGCCGCCATCTCGACGAGCTGGCGTCATCGTCTGACCTGATTCATCTCCTTCGCGTGTCGTCGAGACTCCAATCCGACCTGGCCACGGCGGATGGTGCAGACGAAGTGCTGGGACGCCTCGTCGAACTGGCCGATGTCGACGACCTTGGGGCCCTGGCGGCGATCGAAGCCATTGCTCACCTCGACCATCCTGGCGCCGGCCGCGTTCTCGTCGACTTCCTCTATGCCGATCGACTGTTGGTACGCCGTCACGCCAGCTGGCGACTCGGGTTCAAGGACCCGATCGAGGATGCGGTCAGGTCGCTCGTGCACCAGGTGACTTTTGGTGGCATCGACACCTTGCATGCCCATCGCACGCTCCGTCGCTGGTCGTCTCCCGATCCACGTTTCATACTGAGGGCGATTCAGGAACTGCTGCCGACCGTCGATGAGGCAGCCGGTCGGGCCCGTCTGGTCGATCTGATTGGCGTCATTGATCATCCGGCGGCGGATGTCGACCTGCTTCGTCGAGCCGACGATCGGGCTGAGGCGTTGCTCGTTCGAGCAGCGGCTGTCGACGCAATAGGTCACCGAGCGGCTCCTGGCTCGGAACGACTTCTTCGATCACTGGCTGGATCGGACGACGAATTCGGGTTGCATGCGATCCTGGCGCTCGATGATCTGGAGTCTCAGCGTCGGCCGCCTGACCCGACCTCCGACCCGGGGGGATTGCGGGTCGCCCAGTTGACGTTGGCTGGTGAGCTGGACGGACATCTCAGCCGTGGTGGCCGTGGTGACACCGGTGGTGTTGCCAGCCTGATCGTGTCGCTCGGCGAGGCGCTCGTCGAACACGACGACGTGAGCCAGGTGCTCACCATCGGGCGGGGCTCGCTGACCGACGCCCTTACCGACCAGCTCACCGCTGTCGACGACAGACTCCATTACGCAAGTCTTCCCATCGGTGACACCGATCGGCCGGCCTCGACGTCGACGGAGATGTGGGAGCACGTGCCTGCCATCGAGCGGGGACTACGTCGCGTCTTGGGCAAGAGCAGCGCCATCGATGTCCTCCATCTCCGCATGGCCGACGCCGGGACCCTGGCCGCGAGCAACGTTGCGGCGGGGTTGGGAATCGACGTCTGCTTCAGCCTGGCCCCGGACCCGCACAGCGTCATCCAAACCATGCAGTCGCGAGGAGAGCTCGACCGGACCTCGTTCTCGACCAAGGACTACCAGGAGCATCTCTGGTTCCGCGCTCGCTTCGTCGAGCATCTGGCCCGGACGGCGTCACGTCTCGCCCTCTTCCCCCAGCGCAACGCCGAAGGCTTCTTCGACCTCTCAATCTCAGGCGGCGACAACAGCCGACGGGCCGTTGTCGTGCCTGAAGGCATAGCGGTGGCCTCGATTCGCCGGGCCGAGGCCGAACTGGATCAGCCCCAGCCAACGAGCATGCCGCCGGACGGAGACGTGCTGGCTGACCTCGCCG
>JAOTYQ010000182.1 GCA_029861725.1 Acidimicrobiia bacterium
CACTCGCTGCGTTCCGCGGCCCGGGGGTTGGTACCGACGACCAAACGGACCGAGAGCTCGAGAGCGTTAGCCCAAGTAGCGGCCACCGCGACCGCGTCGAGGTCGTCATCGTTGCCGGCCAGCGGCATGACCAGTGGGCCGGCGGCGAGCCGACGCGTGTCCTGGCTCCCCATGAGGAACGACGCCTGGTCACTGGCCCGGGCCAATGCCAGCCCCCGCTCGTCGAGGGTCGTCACACAGATCGACGGGGCATGTCGACCGGCGTGCGCTGCCACGTCGGCGACGAAGTCGCTGGCACCGAGGACCACCACCGGCTCGACGGGCACGCCGAGGCCGCCGGCCACGTCGACGTAGTGACCGACGGCCTCGGGCTCGTGCGTCACCAATTGGAGTGGCGCGCCGAACCAGCTGGCGAGCACGGTGGCGGGGAGCAGGGCGTGCCGCTCCTCACTGCTCGCTTCGAGCGGCAGAATGACCCGCTGGATCGGTCGATCCGTGCTCACCATGGTCGGTCTCCTTCGTGGACGACAGTTCCGGGGCCCGCACGACGATCATCTCGGCCAACTCGGAGAGGACGTGGCGGACCAGCGCCACGGTGAGCCGGTGGTCGAGGCTGGCCCGATCGGTGCACGGCGTCGTCCACGGCGGCAGCTGCGACAGGCCGAGCACGTGCAAGTGGGTGCGATGGGGACCGAAGCTGACCAGCTCGAGGTCGGCCTGGAGCGAGGGAACCCAGCGCTCTGCCGCCGGGCGCCAGGCGATCGGGATGACCAGGGCGCCCTCGCGGGGGCGGTGGGGGCCGAGGGTGGCATCGACCGGGGGCTCCGGTCCGTGCTGGTCCTCCGCCCCGAGGACCCGGCCGGCCTCGGCGGTCTCTCGCAGCCAGGCGTCGGCCACCAGCCGGCCGATCAGCTCGCCACTGACGAAGTAGCGAAACGCTCCGACCACGGCGTCGAATGGAAGGTCCACCCGGACGAAGTCGTGGATGAACAGACCCCCGGCCGGCGCCGACTCGGCCAGGCGGTAGTACTGACTCCAGCGCTGCTCCATGAGACCAAGGGTGCGCTCGGCGTCTGGCCTCGAGCCAGGGCCGTTGGTCCTATCGGGGGTGAACCGGATCACGACCAGCGAGCGGGGCCAGGAGGTCGAAGCTGGAGATCACCCCGACGGGTCGACCGCCGCGGTTCACGACCAGGTGGTGGACCCGCTCGTCGAGCATCCGAGCCGCTGCCTCGGCGACCGTGGTCGACGTCTCCACTGCGTGCACTCGACGGCTCATTATCGTCGATATGGGCTCGCCGAACGGCCACTCCTCGACGAGGTCGGACGACGTTACGAAACCGACGACGACTCCCACCGGGTCGACGACCGGAAGCCCGTGGATGCCGAGCCCGAGCATCAGTTCCCGGGCCCGTCCGACCGTGTCGTCCGGGTTCAGGCTGACGACGCCGGCGACCATGAGGTCGCCGACGACCGTCTCGCTGAGGTCGGTGTCGGCAGGCGTCGATTCCATTGGCCGATCTCACCCCACGATCGGCGTCGGAGCAAGGGTCGATTGTCACTCGTTGCCCACCTTTGCCCGCCAGATCAGCTCGGTTCCCCCTCCTGGGCCGGTGCCGACGGTGAAGTGGCCGTCCAGCGCGAGCGCCCGCAGACGCATATTCCGCAACCCCCTCCCGGTGAGGCCCTCGGCCACCGACCGCCCAGTCCCGCCAGACAGACCGACTCCGTTGTCGATGAGCCGGAGCACGACCTCGGCTCCCTCGACCTCGACGACGATCTGCACCGCGGTGGCGTCGGCGTGCTTCGCCACGTTGGACAGGCCCTCGCGAAGCGTCGACAGCAGGTCGTGCCCGATCTCCTCGCTGACCTCATCGACGGCGGGGCCGATGCGGATCGAAGGGGTGAATCCCAACGCCGCCTCCTGCCCTTCTGCCACCGCGACGATCTCGTCGCTCAACGTCATCGCCGGTGGAGGTTTGTGGAGGCCGAACACCGCCTCCCGGAGCTGGCGGATGCCGTCGTCGATGCCGTCGATCGCCTCGTCGAGTCGTGTTCGGATCTCGGGTTCGGTAACCCTGGGCAGGGTTGCCTGCAGTCCCATCCCGGTCGCGAACAGCTGTTGGATGACCGTGTCGTGGAGATCGCGAGCGATCCGCTCCCGCTCCTCCATCATCTCCAGTCGCTCCCGGGCGAACCGCAGCTGGGTCTCGCCGTGCTGGCGGGCGATCGCGTGCCTGATCGAGCGCCCGACGAGCTCGGCATCGACGCGCCGCTTGGTCAGGTAGTCCTGGGCGCCCCGCTCAACCGCCTGCACGGCGACCGCTGGGTCCTCGAGCCCGGAGAGCACGACGATGGGACACTTCGGCGCCTGGTTGAGGATCGCATCGACCGAGGCCAGTCCCTCGGAATCGGGCAAGGAGAGGTCGAGCAGCACGCAGTCGAATACGGCGGTCTCCAGCGCGGTGAGCGCTGCGTTCAGGTCGTCAGCGGCGGTCACCTCGAAGTGGGTCAGGTCATGGTCAGCGAGGTGCCGGAGCATCATTCGCCGGTCGAGCGGGTTGTCCTCGACCAGGAGGATTCGGAGCTCGGAGAGGTCGATCACTTGGGCGGAAGCTCGACGAGCGTGAACCAGAAGCCCTCGATCTTGCTGACGACCTCGAGCCAGCCGTCGAGTCCGCCCGGCTTGGTGATGAAGGCGTTGGCCCCGAGGTCATAGGTCGTCAGCACATCGGCCTCGTCGGCCGACGTGGTCAGGATCACGACAGGGATGCGGCGCAGCTCAGGATCCGACTTCATCGTGGCCAGGACGTCCCGGCCGTCCATGCCCGGCAGGTCGAGATCGAGCAGGACGAGGTCGGGCCGGGGAGTCTCGGTCGGATCCCGCCGGAGGTAGTCGAGGGCGGCACCCCCATCGGCAACGACATCGATCGTGTTGGCGATGCGGAGCTTCATGGCGGCGTGGACGGTCGCCTTGGCGTCCAGCAGGTTGTCGTCGACGAGCAGGATCCGGATCGCCGCCTGGCGACGGTCGACGTCGGTCACGTCGTCGACTCCTTCGGAAGGGTGAAGGTGAACGTGGCCCCCTCGTTCGGCTCCGAGTTGACCCAGATCCGGCCTCCGTGCCGCTCGACGATCCGCTGGGCGATCGACAGGCCAAGCCCGACGCCCTCGTAATCGGGGTGGCCGCGCCGGAAGAGCTCGAAGATCCGCTCGTGCAGCGACGAGTTGACGCCGATGCCGTTGTCGGCGACGGAGATCGCCCACTGACCGTCGATGCCCCTTGCGGTGATCACGATCTTGGGCTGCCGGCCGGGGGCATGGTACTTCACCGCATTCTGGATGAGATTCTGGAGCACCTGGCGCAACTGGACCGGGTCGGCGAGCACGGCGGGCAGATCGTCGGTGACCACGATCGCTCCCGCCTCGTCGAGATCGAGCCGGAGCTGCTTGACGACCTCGTCGGCCAGCTCGGCCAGGTCGACGACCCTCCGAGAGGGAGAGGAGCCTCGCTGCACCCTCGAGTACATGAGCAAGCCCTGGATCAGTTCTTCCATCCGGCTCACGGCCGCCACGACGAGGCCCCTGAGCTCCTCGGCCTCGTCGTCGAAGCGGGACCCGACCGTGGCGAGGAGGTGCTCATCCAGCAGCTCCAAGCCCTGGCGCACGTTTCGCAGCGGTGCCTGGAGGTCGTGGGAGGCGATGTAGGCGAAGTGCTCGAGATCCCGGTTCGATCGGGCCAGTTCCTCCATCGACTGCTCCAGCGCCGCGGTGCGCTCCTCCACCCGTTGCTCGAGCTGCTCGTTCGCCCGGCGGAGACTATCGGTTGCTGCCCGAAGATCGCTCAGGTCGTGGATGATGCCGGCGTAGAGGTTGCCAGCCGGATCGACGACTTCGCTGACGGCCAACGCGATCGGGAACAAGGTCCCGTCGGCCCGTTGCGCCTCCACCTCGCGCCCGATCCCGATGATCTTGGCCTCGCCCGTTTCGATGTACCGGCGGATGTAGCCGTCGTGCTCGCTGCGGTACGGCTCCGGCATCAGCATCGATACGTTGCTGCCGACCAGCGCGGGCTGCTCGTAGCCGAACAGGCGACTGGTTGCCGCGTTGGCCTCGAGGATCGTGCCCGTCTGGTCGATCACGATGATCGGATCGACCGCTGTGGCCAGAACCGCTCGCCAGAGCTGCTCCTTGGCCCTGGCCTCGACGAGGGCCTGTTTCTGACCGGTGACGTCACGAGTGGTGGCGTCAGACGGTGCAGCGAGGTCCGGGTCGGTCACGGGCCCGCCGAGGACGTAGGCGCAACTAGCATGGAGACCAGACTACTCAGCCGGGCTCGTGCCTCTGCCCACCTGCCCGCTGCGGTGGGCACGGTCCGCAAGCAGCAAGGTGCGGCCGCCATCGCTGCCAGCCGAGAGGAGCGACATGGCCGGAACGGACGCTGCCATACGGACCGAGGGACTGACCAAGCACTATGGCGACGTGCGGGCGCTGATCGATCTCGACCTCGAGGTCTCACTCGGCGAGGTCTACGGCTTCCTCGGCCCGAACGGGTCGGGCAAGACGACGATGATCCGCACGATCCTCGACGAGATCAGGCCGACGTCGGGGAGGGCGTGGATCCTCGGCCTCGACACGCACCGCGACGCCTACGAGATCCGGCCCCGGATCGGCTACGTACCGGGGGATCTGGCCCTCTACCCCAACCTCACCGGTCAGGACACGATCACCTACTTCGCCAATCTCCGAGGTGGCGTCGAGTGGAGCTACGTCGACGAGCTGGCGGACCGTCTCCAAGCCGACCTGTCGAAGAAGGTCGGCGATCTCTCGTCGGGGAACCGGCAGAAGGTCGGCCTGATCCAAGCGCTGATGAACCGGCCCGAGGTCCTCATCATGGACGAGCCGAGCACGGGTCTCGACCCGCTGATGCAGCGTGAGTTCCAGACGATCCTCCGCGACGTGGCAGCGGAGGGGCGCGCCGTCTTCCTCTCGAGCCACATCCTCTCCGAGGTGCAGCGGGTCGCCGACAGGGTGGCGATCATCCGACGGGGCCGGCTCGTGGCCGTCGAGTCGCTGCAGGACCTGCGGACCAAGGCGTTGCGACGCGTCCATCTCGAGCTCGAAGCGCCGGTCGAGGCGGCAACGCTGGCCGGCATCGCCGGCGTTCGGGACGTCACCGTCGAGGGCCGGTTCGCCGAGCTGTCGTTCGAAGGGAAGATGGCGGGGCTGCTGCGATCCCTGGCGCAGCACCATGAGGTCGTCGACGTGAGCACCAAGGAGGCCGACCTCGACGAGATCTTCCTCGCTTACTACCGGGAGGACGCCAGCGGCGACGAGGAGCTGGTCGAGGCGGGGGCGGGGCGCTGATGTTCCTGCGGACGATCTTTGCCAAGACGCTCAGGGATCGGTGGCTCGGCATGGCCATCGCCGCATCGGTGCTCGCCCTCTTCATGCTCTACGCGATGGCCGTGTATCGCGACATCGACCTGTCGATCTACACCGACCTCCCGACGGGGTTGCGGGAGCTGATGGGCATACCGGAGGGCGCCGACGTGGCCAGCCTCTCCTACAACGTCATGCTCGGCTTCACCGCATCGCTCGCCCTGGCCGGACTGGCGATCTCGATGGGCTCGGCCGCCGTTGCGGGCGAGGAGCGTGGGGGCACGCTCGGCCTCCTGCTCGCCAACCCGAAGTCGCGGACGCAGGTCGTGTTGTCGAAGGCGGGGTCGCTGGTGGCGCTGACCGGCGCCGCCGCCGCCGCCCTGGCCGCGACCGGCTACCTGGTGCCGGTCGTGCTGTCGGTGGAGATCGGGGCGATGCAGGTGGGAGCGATGATGCTGCACCTGTTCCTCAACGCTCTCTTCTATGGCTTCCTGGCCCTTGCGGTCGGCTGCTGGACCGGTAACCGGACGCTCGCATCGGGGCTGAGCGCCGGCGTCATGGTCGTGTCCTACGTCGCGACCGGACTGCTTCCCCTCGTCGAGGGGTTGGCCGGCGCGGCCAAGGTGTTCCCCTGGTACTACTTCGACGGGAGCGATCCGCTCCTCAACGGGCTCGACTGGTCGCACCTCGGGATCCTGACCGGCGGTTGCCTCGTCCTCGGGGCGGTGGCTGTCGTTGGTGTCAACCGGCGGGACCTCCGGGGCCCGAGCGTCGGACGCACCCTGCTCGATCGGCTGCGCGACGATCCACGAACGAAGCGGGTCTTCGAGCGGCTCGCCGGCTCGACCAGGGTCTCCCACCTGTGGGTCAAGACGACCTCGGAGTACCAAAACCTGCTGATCGTCGTCGCGACCGTGATGTTCGCCTTGATGGGTGTGCTGATGGGGCCGATGTACACCGCCATCGAGTCGAGCGTTGCCGATCTCGGTGACCAGTTCCCGGAGGCGATCATGGCGCTGGCCGGCGGGGGCGACCTGAGCACCCCCGAAGGCTTCTATCAGGTGGAGACGTTCTCGCTCATGGCTCCGATGGCGGTGATGATCGTCACGATCGTCATCGGGACCCGAGCGCTCGCCGGCGAGGAAGCGCGGCGGACGATGGGGTTGCTGCTGGCGAACCCGATCCGCCGATCGACCGTCGTGGCCCACCAGTCCTGGGCCATGGTCTGCTACGCGGTGGCGGTCGGCGTGGCCACGTTCGCCGGCGTGCTCCTCGGCTCGGTTGTCGCCGGGCTGGGCATGAGCGTCGTCGGCATCGCTGCAGCATCGCTGCTCGCCACGCTCCTCGGCCTCCTGTTCGGCGCCCTGGCCCTGTTGCTCGGGGCGGCGACGGGGCGGGTGAAGATTGCAGCGTTCGGCGCCGCCGGCGCCGCCCTCGCTTCGCACCTGCTCAATGCCTTCCTGCCCCTCAGCGACCGTCTCGCCTCGGGCGCCCGGTTGACCCCGAACTACTACTACCTGACCCGCGATCCGCTGGTGAACGGAGTGGCCTGGTCTCACGCCGGCGTGCTGGCGGCCGTTACCGTTGGGTTGGTCGCCGCTTCCGCCGTTGCCTTCGAGCGTCGCGACATCCGGCACGGCTGACGGTGCCCTGCCCGGGGCCCCGGGGGTGGCGGCCAATCGTCATGCCAGCCGGTCGACGACAGGTGCGAAACCCTCGGCGTCTCGGACGACGAAGTGGCTGATACCGAGGTCTTCACGCAGCCGCTCGACTTTGTCGACGATTTGTTCCACCGAGCCCATGAGCAGGAAAGGCGTCTGCTCGATCACGGTCCGGTCCAATCCGGTCCGGTCGACGGCTGCTTGCATCTCGGTGGCCGCTCCATCGCCTACCGCCGTGCCCTGGATCAATGCTGACCGCTCGATGTGTGGGAGCCGGTCGCAAGCAGCCTCGATGAGCCAACGGTTGCGCTGCTCAACGCTGTCGATGGCGAAACCGCCGGGAGCAGGAACCCCGCCTGGACCGTGGGTCAGGCCGGTGAACTGGAAGATGTCGGCGTATCGTCCCGCGACGCTGACGACCCGACGGCCGTGGCCGCCGATCAGGATCGGAACTGCGTCCTGGACGGGGCGGATCCCGAGGTCGTCGACTTCGACCCGATGATACGAGCCGGAGTACGAGGCGCTCCCCTCGGTGAGCAGGGAGCGAACGATGATCAACGACTCTTCGAAACGGCTCACTCGCTGGCTCGGTGCCCGCAGTTCGATCCCAGTGGCGTCGTGCTCCGACTGCAGGTAGCCGGTCCCGATCCCGAGGATCATCCGACCGCCGGTGAGCCGATCGGCGGTGGCGATCGTTCGGGCCAGAAGAACAGGATGGTGAAGCTCGTTGTTCAGTACCAGCGGCCCGAGCCGGAGCCGGGTCGTGGACTCGGCAGCGATCGTGAGGGGAATGATCGGATCTGCCATGCCCACGTGATCGGCGGTGAACACTTCGTCGTACCCGAGCTTCTCGGCGGTTTGTGCGAGGTCGATCAGAGCTTCGCGATTCCCGTAGTCGAGCGCCTGGACTGCGAAGCGGAACGGAGTGGGGGGCATCGGTCGAGACTAACGAGCGGACACCCTTCTCGCAGGGCGGTGGTGGGCACCTGACCCGTCATGGTCTGGTGCGTCCAGGTACCCACCGCTCGCCCCATGAGGTCAGCTCACCCGGCCGGCGGGCAGAAGACGCCGAAGTGGTTGCCGTCGGGATCCTCGACGTTTGCGAAGACCAGGCCGGTGTCGGCCATCGTCTCCCGGCCGACGAGGATCCTGCCCCCGAGCTGCTCGATGCGGCTGCACGTAGCGGTGACGTAGGGTACTACCACCGAGAAGATGGCGTAGGTCTCGGGGAGACCGGCCTGGGCGGTGGTCACGCCGCTCGCTGATCGCACGCTGCACCGTCAGTGGCACCTGGGGCGCAGCACCTCCCGGCCGGGGCCGCTGGTAGCGGCGGACCCGCTCGGCCATGGCCTTCGTCGCTTCGAGATCGTCGGCGGACATGGCAGCCAACACCTTGTTGCGGGCAGCGCGGCCAGCGGCGGCGAACGGGCCGGCGTCGTCGGCCAACGCCACCGCGATCGCGAGGGCCTCGGCCGGAGTGAAGTTCACCGGTGGCAAGGTCCGGGCGGCGTCGATCGAGTAGCCGCCCCGGCGGCCGGCTGCGCCCCGGATCGGCACGCCGGCCTCCTGGAGCGCCAAGATGTCCCGCTCGATCGTCCTGGTCGAGATCTCATAGAGCCCGGCGAGCTCCCGTGCGGTCCGTGACGCAGGAGCCGACGCCCGCAGCTCCTCGACGATCGCGTAGAGCCGGTCGGTGCGATTCACCCCGCCCAGTATTCCACGGCTCCCACCGGTCACAAGCCGATTCGGCCCCGCTGCAGTCACCGAGCGGATCGCCACCTCGTGCGCTCCGGTCGCCAACGCATTCTCAGCTACTGAGCCGGGCGCCGGCCCGATCGAACCGCGAGGCGACGGCTGGGACCAACGCTCCCCGTCTTCAGTCAGGGCGTCGTGCGAGCTCATACGCGAACGTGAGCTGCTGCTCGAAGATACCGTCGGGACGGCAGGCGAGGAGCTGGCCTCGCAGGTCGCGCTCGAAGGCGTCAGCGCCATCGCCGAGCGCGGCGCGGTTGAGGAACGACGTCGAGTAGACGAACCCGATGAGGGACTCGATGCTCCACCGCTCCACGACCGAGAAACCGAACGATCCTTCGTAGGCGAGTCCCGCCCGCCGGAGCACCTGCTCGTGTGGATCCTCGTCCATGGCCTGCTCCCAACCCGGGGGCACCCGATCGAGCGCGCCCACCTCGCGCTCCCAGCGCTCGAGGCAGTCGCTCAGCGCCCGTTGCCAGCGTCGTTCGCCTCGCCACGGCGTACCGCCCCACAGGAGCGCTACCGCCCCACCTCGAGCAAGGTGGGGAACGAGCCGTCGGGTCACTGCGTCGCGATCGAGGCGATGGAAAGCGTTGCCAATCGCGATGAGATCGAAGACTCCATCGAGCGGGACGTGCTCGGCCGACGCCGCCAGCCAGTGGATGTTGGTGACCCCGAGGCGGTTCGCCTTGGCGTTGCCGAACCGAACCGATTCGGCTTCCTGGTCGACCGCCCAGACCTCGCCGACGTCGGCCACCAGTGCGAAGGTGATCTGGCCGGTGCCACACGCAAGGTCGAGCAGGCGGGCTGTGCCGCCGAGCGGCACGCGGCTGCGCAGATCATCGAGCAGCGCCGGCGGATACGGGGGCCGGAACCGGTCGTAGTACTCGGCCGTTCCCTTGAACAGATCCTTGCGGTAGCGCACCTCGCTGGCCACGGGAACGATTTTCGCACGCCCCGCTCGTCGATCGCAGAGCTGACGCCGTCCCTTGCGTCACGAAGGCGGGCGATCGACTCATCGTCGGCAACGGACGGGTCGGGCGCCTGGGTACGACGCGTCGTGTGACCGGACGCTCCCCTGTCGGCGCCTGCACTCGACCCGCTAGAGCCGAGCGGGAT
>JAOTYQ010000783.1 GCA_029861725.1 Acidimicrobiia bacterium
GATCACATGGTTCTGGATGAAGGGCTTGTGGGTCTGCCCGCCCACCCCGCCCTCGTACATCTTGCGCAGCTCCTCGTCCCCGGTGGCCTCGAACTTCCGCATGCGGAACGTTCCGTCGGAACAGAAGAGGTCGACGATGGCGTCCACATCGCCGTCCACCACCGCGTGGCAGTACCGGGCGGTGAGCTCCCGAATTTCGTCCTTGGCCTCGATGGCGGCAAGCCGCTCCTCCACGCTCATGATGGTCGTGCCCCTTCAGTCGATCTCGGCCACCCGATCGGTGCCGAACACATCTTCCATCGCCGACAGCGCTTGTAGCACCGCCAGATCATCCCGCTGGCGGCCGATCACCTGCAGCCCGACCGGCATCCCGTCGGCGGTGTAGCCGACGTTGATGGTGCCGGCCGGGTTGCGGGTCATGTTTAGCCCGTAGGTAAAGGCCACCCAGCCCGGCACCTCGATGCCGTTCACGACCCCATACCTCGACGCACCCTCGTCGATGACCGGGGTGTGCCCGGCACAGACCGGCGTCAGCAGCAGCGGCGCCCGCTCGAATGCGGCGTCGAGCTGCAGGTTGAGCTCGTGCACGGCGTCGATCGATCGGGCGAGATCGGCGGCGCTGAGCCCCATGCCCGCCTCGATCTGCCCCCGGAGGGACTCGGAGATCTGCTCGTACTCGGGCGTCCCGATGAGGTGGCCCTGAGTCCTGGCCCGCGATGCGGCCCACATCGTGTACCAGGGCGCAGCAGGATCCGCTGGCCAGACCTCGTCGACCACCTCCACGCCAGCTCCGGCCTCGGCGAGCCGCTCGATAGCGGCCTCGCAGATCCCGGCGATCTCCTCGTCGACCTCGGCGTACCCGAGCGTCGGCGACCACGCCACGATCGACGGCAACCGCTTGGTGTCCATGGCGTCGTACCACGGCGCCCCCGAGCGGGGCAGGCTGAACGGATCGGTCGGGTGCGGCCCGACGCACACGTCGAGTGCAAACACGACGTCGTCGATGCGGCGGGCCATCGGCCCCTTCACCGACAGCAAGCCCGAGCCGGGCGGCGTCGGCCCACCGTTGGGTACCCGGCCCTGGGTGGTCTTGATGCTGGTCAGCCCGCACAGCGCCGACGGGATCCGGATCGAGCCGCCGCCGTCGGAGCCGGTGGCGAGGGGGACCATCCCGGACGCCAGCGCCGCCGCCGACCCGCCGGACGAACCACCGGGAGACCGATCGACGCTCCATGGGTTGCGGGTGACACCCGACAGCGGGCTGTCGGTGACCCCCTTGTGGCCGTACTCGGGCGTGGTCGTCTTGCCGACGACGACGCACCCGGCCGCCCGCAGGCGGGCGACGAGCACCGAGTCACCGTGGGCCGGCTTGTCCGACGTGAGGACCGACCCGTATCGGGTCGGGAACCCCTCGGCATCCTCCAGATCCTTGACCGCCAACGGCATCCCGGCGAGCAGCCCGACCCCTCCCTCATTGACCAGCCGGTCGTCGATTGCGACCGCCTCGGCCAGTGCCCGTTCGGCGTCGACGGACACGAAGGCGTTCAGCTCCGGATCGAGCTGCTCGATCCGGGCCAGCGAGGCTTCGGTGACCTCCCGCGCCGAGAGCTCTCTCGACCTCACTTTGGCGGCGAGATCCACCAACCGATGCGTCCTGAAGTCCATGCCGGCCGAACCTAGTACGGACCCGGCCCGTTGCCCTCGTCATCGCCCGAGAGGAGCTCGAACGGGTCGCTACCGGATGGCGGCGAGACAGGCGATCGCACCGTTGGCGAGCTCGACATCGCGCACGGTGCCGAGCGGGCAGACCCCGTCGGGCTCGCGGGCTCCGATCATGAGTCCGTCGGCGTTGGCGTCGCACGGTCGGGCCAGCAGCGACGGGCCGCCGATCACGCTGACGCAGGTGCCGGCCTCGATCCCGGTACCGAGGCTCGGGCCGGGGAACGTGGTCGTCGTTGCCGACTCGCCACCGCCCCGGGCGTAGGCGGTGTACACGAAGATGACGGCTAGGAGACCGAGTAGGGCCAGAATCGGAGCGACGCGGAGAACAGCCGAGCTGCGGTTGGAGATCTCGTCGAACTGGGCGTGACGGCGGGCGGCGACGAACTCCGGATCGAGCAGGCGAGGGTCGATGCGGATGACCCCGTCGTCGTTGCGGATGCCACCGGAGCCCGCGACGGCGGCACCGGACCCTCCGATGCGTCGGTCGTAGTCCCGGCGGCTCTCGGCCTCGCCGAGCACCTCCCACGCTTCATTGACCCGACGCATCTGCAGCTCGGCCCGCTCGGACTCCGCGTCGGGCACGCCGATGAAACCATCGGGGTGCCAGCGGCGGGCGGCCCGATAGTAGGCCCGGCGAATCTCGGCGTGATCCGCCGTGCTCGCCACACCGAGTACCTCGTAGTGCGTCGACATCGTTGGTTGGGTCAATGCTAGTTCGCTTGTCTGGAACGTCCTGGACCGACAACCCGAGTTTGCCTGAGGATGCACGGAACTCCAGGTGCCGGGCCCGCCCCGCACGCCAGGGCTGCTAGACCGGGGAGAGCGCATCGTCTCGGAGGTGTCCCATGCGTCTCGCCCTAGGTTTCGGATACTGGTCGGCCGGCCCCCCTGCAGGGGCGGTCGAGCAGCTCGCCACCGCCGAACG
>JAOTYQ010000183.1 GCA_029861725.1 Acidimicrobiia bacterium
ACGCGCGATCGACGAAGCCCGACACGTCGCCGGCCCCGGCGACCGAACACACCGACCCCGACCAGGCCCCAACAACCGAACACACCGACCCCGACCAGGCCCCAACAACCGAACACACCGACCCCGACCAGGCCCCAACGACCGAACACACCGACGCCGACCAGGCCCCAACGACCGAACACACCGACGCCGACCAGGCCCCAACGACCGAACACAGCGACGCCCCGGCCCAGGGTCCGACCGGCGGCGACGCTCCGACATCAGAGGCTGCGCCCCACCAAACTGAGCGGCCGGCAGATACGGCTCCGAGCGAGCAGGGGTCCGGCGAGCCGCAGCTGGAGGTCTGAGCTCTGGGTCAGGTGATGGTCGACACGATGCCGTGATCGGCCAGGAATTCCAGCATTCCGCTGACGAGTGCGAACTCGCTCAGCTCGGTCAGCGGCACCCAGGCCGCTTCGGCGGCGTCATCGCCGGCGACGAGCAGCGTCTCGTCGGCTATCGGATCGGCCCAGAAATCGAGGATCACGTAGTGATGGTGGGGCCCGATCCGCTCGACGTAGCCGATGTAGGGCCCGCACACCACGTCGAGCCCGGTTTCCTCGGCGACCTCGCGAACCACCGCCTCCTGCAGGGTCTCGCCGAACTCGACGCGACCACCGGGTACCGACCAGAGGCCCTGAGCGGGACCGCGGCCACGGCGAATCAGGAGGATCCGATCGCGGCGCACGACGACCGCCCCGACGCTGGTCTCAGGCCGGGGCGTCGTCATCGAAGCTGCGATGGACGATCAGGAGACGGGCCTTGAGGCCGAACGACTCGAAGAAGTTCTTCGTCTGTCGATCGCCGGGGAGGGCGCGGGAGTCCACCCCAAAGCATCCGGCGGTCCGGAAAGTGCCCAGAACGAGGTCCATCATCGCTTCGCCGATGCCTGACGCTCGGGCCTCGGGGTCGACGGCCAGGTCGTCGATCCGGCCGAGCCGGCGCCCGTCTGCGAGAGTCTCGACCTCAGCGAGGGTGTAGCCCAGCACGATACCGTCGTAACACCCGACGATGGCCGTGCCGTCGGGATCATCGATCAGCGTCCTGATGCGATCGGCGATCGGGGCGACGCAAGCCTCGCGAGCCAGGAAGAGCGGGCCGCCCCGACCCTCGGCGAGCTCGTCCCGAATCCGATCGGCGACCGCCGCTATCGCCGGCAGGTCCTCGAGTTCCGCCGGCCGGGCCGACTCCATCATCCGTCCAGACGATCGAGCTTGGCCAACACCGTCTTTCGGGACCGGCCAGCCTCTTCATGGGCGCGAATGCTCGCTCGCTGGGCCGGCGAGAGGCTATCGAGGAGCGAGATGATCTCACGGGCCTTGAGATCGTCGTAGTTGGCGATCGGGAGTTGACCAGCGACCCCTTCGGTCGAGTCGACCTCGATCACCTCGTCAGAGGTTTGTCGATCGGGGGTGGGGCGGGTCGCCGGGGGCGGCGGCTCGGCCGGTGGTTGTTCGGGGGCCAGGCCGACCAGGGTCCCGATGTCGGTGATCGCACGAGCAACGAGCGTCGATGCCGCGGTGGCGACATCGCCGACGTCGACGTCGCTACGGCGCCCACGCACGGCGAGTTGTCCGAGCACTCGGGCCAGCTGAACCTGGCTCTTCCCCCGCTTGATCAGTTTGGGAAGCACGTCCTCGTACTCGTAGAGCAGGCCGACCGGAGCGTAGACGAAGAGATCGACGAGCACGTCGAGGGGATTGACCTCGTCCTGCTCGTCGGCGGTCACGAACCGAAGATCCTAAGGATGGATGGGCACTCCGTGTCGCCCATCGGGCAGCGGGGATCCTTGGCGCTGCCGAACTGGCTACGGTTCACCAGCAGGAAGCAGCTGTCGCAGACGAACTCGTCGTTGCGGGGGCTGCCCTGGCCGTCGCCCTTCGCACTGTCCGCCGACTCCTCACCGTCTTCCTCGTCCTCCTCGTCGGCGGCCGCCATCCGATCCCGGAGGATGGCTTCGAGGTCAGCTTCGACGTCATCCGGATCGGTCTCGTCCTCTTCCTCCTCTTCCTCGGAGACCTTCCGGGCGCGGGGCTGGGCCTCTTCTTCCTCTTCTTCTTCTTCTTCCTCCTCAGGGTCTTCTTTGGCGAAGTCGTCGAGGGGCTCGTCGAGATCGAGGACTTCTTCTTCCAGTTCGGCCTCGTCGACCTCGTCGGCGTCGGGCTCTGCGTCGAAGTCGTCGCCGTCGGTGAACTCGTCCTCGGCGCTGTCTTCGACTTCGTCATCCATCTCGTCACTCATCCAGCAAGCCTCATCGTTGGACCTTCGCGGGAACGGCCGGACTCTAGCCATTCCCGGACCGAGTTGGCTGCACCCTGACAACAAACCAGGCCGGTGGTCAACTCCGAGTGTCAACCTTGCTGGAACCGCCATCGGATGCCCTCGACGTTCGCCACGTAGGCCTGGGTCTCGTCGTACAGCCCCTTTATAGTCAGCGATGTCGGTCCCTGGTAGTAGCCAGCGATCGCCTCGCTCTCGCTGCCGAGGTAGCCGATGAGCCACAGCAGGAACCGGGTGCTCATCCGTATGTTGTCGTCGGTGTTGTACGGATCGAGGTCGGCAACGCCGATCAGGTCGGCGGCGACCCAGTCGGCGGTGGTCGGTAGGAGCTGGCCGACTCCGATGGCGCCGGCGCTGGAGACGACCGAGGCCTGCCACCCCGACTCCTGGTAGGCGACGGCCATGACCAGGTCGGCCGGCACACCGTAGTGGGCCGCCCACCGCTCGAACGACGGGATCAGGGCGAGCCGGTCCGGGTTGGCGGTGATGCTCTCCGGCAGTGACGAGTAGCGGGCGGCGACAGCGTCGATGCTCGACGTCGGCGCGGCGACGGTCTCGGCCGGAAGTTGGAGCTGCTGGCCGACGCGAATGTGGTTCGGGTCGCCGATCCCGTTGAGGGCGGCCAGATCGGCGGTCGGCACACCGTTGGCCGCGGCGATCTGGCTGAGCGAGTCACCAGCCTGCACCGTGTAGTAGGTGGGCTCCGGGGTTGGAACGCTGAGCGTCTGCCCGATCCGGATCAGGTTGAGGTTCGTGATTCCGTTCTCGGCCGCCAGATCGGCGGTCGAGATCCCGTGGCGCTGGGCGATCCCCGAGAGGGTGTCGCCGGCTTGGACGACGTAGCTGGTGTGAGCTGCCGCCGGGGACACCGGAACGAGCAGCGCCGCGGTGGTCACGAGGCCGGTGACGAGGGCGGAAATGAGTCGTTTGGAGTGGGCCATTTGGGCCTCCTTCGGCAGTCCAAAGGCCCACGTGAGCACCTGGGCCAAAACCTAAGCAGTGTTACCTGCGCGCTTAGCTTCTGCCCGTCTCTCGGCTTCCAATCGCTCCAGGTCCGCCTCCGTGGAGTGATCGACGAACGACATCATAGCCGCAATCGCCTTGTGACCTGCTTTTTCGGCGATCAATCGATGCATCTGCTGAGCCACCCGCCGATAAGCCGGGTGACCCTGAGGTGTGCTCCGCAGTTCGAGCGTGTGCATGGCCGAGCGAGCGTTGAGGTTGAAGTTGAACCGGACCCGGTAAGCGAGGGCGACCGCGTACGGTGCCTGCACCGGGAAGTCGTCCCGCAAGGCCTCGTACAGCTCGGCCGAGCGCGCCATCGCCTCGTCGAACACCTCGGTCATGCCGGCCTCGTCGACGAGTGGGGGTCGGGTGTACCCGTGGTGAGGGTTGAGGGTCTGCCACTCGACGGTGAGCATGCGGTGACGCTGGAGGTCGCGGAACGCCCCGTAATCGGCGAGCACGTCGAAGCGGTAGAACGGCCGCTCGAGTGCCCGGCCGGGTCGATGCCGGCGGTTGGTCCGATCGCCGGCGTAGGCCCGGATGACCCGCAGCCGGTCGTCGACCGACATGGCCCGGACGCGATGCTCCACATCCCGCTCGGCCAGATGGGAGTAGGGATAGAGCATCGACGCGACGAGCTTCACCTCGGCGTCGGGATCGAAGTCGACGAGCTCGACCCGGGCCTCGTCGTCGTAGATGTCGGAGACGCCGAGCAGTTCATCGGCGATCTGCTGCATCGCCGCCCGGTTGGCTTCGAGGTACCTGCTCGACTCCAGCCCGCGGTCGGGCAGGTCGACCCGTCGGACGAACGACGGGATGACCTTGCGAAGCTCGGCGAGCATCAGGTCGGCGTAGTACCGGGCCTCCGGCAGCGGATCGGCTCGCATGCGGAGCAGCAGCTGCTCGTAGCTCTGGCCGGTCCCGTAGATCCCGACGTTCGACTGCGCAGCCGCCGGCAGGATGCCGCGAACGGCGTCGAGGGCCTTGGCCTTCACAGCCATGCGGTACACGAAGTCGCTGTCGCCCGGGACCTTCGGGCTGGTCGCCCTGACGTGATCCTGCATGAGGGGGGTCAGTGTGGCGTAGGCGTCGAAGAGGCGATCGAGATCACCGACATAGCGGGTCCCGAGCGGCGACGACAGGACGTCGGGATCGCGGTAGTAGCGGAAGCGACCGCCGAATCGGCTGTCGTAGGCGATGTACCGCGTCGACTGCTCGAGATAGGCCGCGAGTCGACCCCACTCGAGGATCTTGGTGAGGAGGTTGGATGCCTGCTCACAGGCGAGGTGGACACCACCGAGCTGCGCGACCGAGTCGTCCCCGTACTCGACGAAGATGCGCTCATAGAGCTCCTCCGCTCGTTTCATGCCGACGGTGGCGTCGACCGACCGGTCTCCCGCGATGTCGAGCTCGCCGACGAACTCGTCGAGGAAGAGGCGGCGGAGGCTCTTGGTCGAGCGGGAGTATCGGGCGAAGAGGGCACCCTTCACTACCTCGGGCAGGTTGACCAGGGCGAAGACCGGCTTGTCGAGGTTGGTGAAGTAGCGACGGAGCACGTCCTGTTCAGACGCGGTGAACGCTTCGACCAGATACGGGGTCACGGCGTGAGAGCGTAGGTCGATATCGGTCTCCGATGGCGGACCGCTCGGGGAAGCCTGTCGATCATCATGCAACCAGTGTGAAGCAATCGGGCTCGATCCACGCCTCGATCGAGCGGGCCCTCCCGGCCCTCTGCCCGTCGATCATGATCGGTGTCGAATGTCGCATGCGGTGGTCGAAGCTGCGGCCCCGTGCCGTCGTCAGCTGCGGGTGCGGCAGGTGGGAACCCGTCGGCAGCCGCCGCCACGCCACCAGCCGCTGGCCTGCGGGAAGCGAGCCGACCGTCACGTCGAGGAGGCCGTCGTTGGGGTGGGCCCGGGGGCCGAGGTACCACTCCCCCATCCAGGCCGAGTTCATGACGACCGCGAACTCGCCGGTCCAGAACCTGCGTCGAGCTACCATGTGGGCGACGAAGGCCCGGGCGGGTCCGCCGTCGAGGCGGACGAAGCCGAGATCGAAGGGGAATCCGAGCCGCTCCCTCTCGGGCCGTTCCCGACGGAGGCCTAGCGTGCGAGCCACATCGCCGACGAGTCGACCGGCCCCGGGCTCCCCGCTGGCCTGCGGGCTCAGCACGGCGACGAGATGCTCACTGCGGGCGTGGGCTTCGGCCGCAGCCGTGGCCAGCTCGGCGTCGGACGAGATCGGAACCGCGTCGGCCGGGGCGGTCATCGGCCGCCCCCACGCCGCCCCCTTCTCGATGGTCATGATGCGCCGGTGGCCGGATCGTCGTCGACGCTGGCGTCTGGATCGTCGCCGTCGAGCCCCTCGACCACCGACGATGCGGCCACGAGATCCCGGTTGATGGCGGCGGCGGCCGCCCGGGCCGCCGCCGCGGTCGCTGGCACGCTGGCGAGGGCTCCGATCTGGCGGAGCAGGTCGATCAGCTGCTTCGTCGTGCGGACGAAATCGCCGGCGGTGATCTCCTCGTCGGACAGTACATCGGTCAGGTCGCCGCCGGCCGCCCAGGCGTGGGCGATGGCGAGAAAGCCAGCGTCGGGCTGGCGGGTGACGGGGAGATCGGCGTCACTCTCGTCGGCAACGAGAGCGAGGTGCATGCCCTGGAGGTCGATGAACCGCCGGCGGAGCTCGCCGGAGGGGAACCAGGGCTCGATCGGGGAAGAGGTTCGACGCTCCTCGTAGGTGAGGCACGAGGCGAGTCCGGCCAACTCGGCGCGGTCGAGACCGTCGAACAGGCCGTCTTCGAGGGCCTCGATCACGAGGAGGTCGCACTCGTGATAGAGGCGGGCCAATCGCTGGCCAGACGGGCTCAGCGCCCAGTCGCCGTCGTCACCGGGCCGGTCGGCTTCGGTGGACAGGTGGCCGCGGGCCTCGAGCAGCTCGATGACCCGGTCGAACTGACCGGCCAGCGACTGCGCTCGACGGGCGGCGCCCGATCGCACGTCTTCGAGATCTCGATCGATCCGGTCGAGCCGGCGGAGCGCCTTTCGGGCCGGCCCCGGAACGTCGTCCGCCGAACGGATGCCGCCCGACGGTCCGAGCTGGCGGCGACGCTTCTTCGACGCGAGCCGTGCTCGGGCGAGCGACTGGCTCACCTCGTGGATGAACGAGACGCTGTTCGGCAGGTACGGCTCGGGTAGTTGCAGCTGGCCGACGACGATCGGTGCTGCATCGAAGTCGGGCGGAGTCGCCTCGTAGGTCTCCCCGGCCCGGTCGGTCAACTTGGCCCTGACCTTGCCTCCCTTGCGGAACGACACCGCGAGCACGGCGGCCGGCGAGGGCAGCGTCGGGCTGTCGACCTCGATGAGATCGCCAGGTGTCAACCGGCTGAGGGCGAAGGCGATCTCGTCTGCATCTCGCTCGGAGCTGGCGCCGCCGACCGCCAGCGCTGCCTGCAGCTCGTCGACGGGCCCGTACTCCTTCTCGATGCGGCGGGCGATCTGCTCCCGCCGTTCGAGGAGCCGTTCGACGCGGTGCTCCGACCTGACGACGCCGGCGTCGGCCCGGAACTGGGCGAACGACAGATTGAGGAGCTGCCGAGCCCGCTCCTGGTCGTAGCGTCTCACGAGGTTGGCCGCCATATTGTAGGTGGGCCGGAACGAGGAGCTGAGGACGAACTCCCGGCTGAGAGCCAGGTCGGCGACCTGCTCGAAGCGGACGAACGGCGACCAGGTGACGACGGCCTTGCCGTGGGTGTCGATGCCCCGCCGGCCCGCCCGCCCGGTGAGCTGGGTGTACTGGGCCGGGGTGAGGAACTCGTGGTGATCACCGGTGAACTTGGTGAGTTTCTCGATGACGACTGTCCGGGCCGGCATGTTGATCCCGAGCGCCAAGGTCTCCGTGGCGAAGACGACCTTGACGAGGCCGAGTGCGAAACAGGCTTCGACCGCCTCCTTGAACGGCGGCACCATGCCGGCGTGGTGGGGTGCGATGCCGGCCTCCATCCCCCGCTTGAAGTCGTCGTAGCCGAGCACGCCGAGATCGAGCTCGCTGAGCACGCCGACTCGATCGTCGAGGATCTGACGGACGCGGGCTTGCTCGCTGTCCGTGGTGAGCTTCAACCCGGTCCGCACGACCGATCGGGCGGCGTCGTCGCAGCCAGCTCGGCTGAAGATGAAGTAGATCGCCGGGAGGAGGTCGCGGTCGTTCAGCAGCTCCACGACGTCGGGTCGTGTGGGGGTGCGCCAGTTCCGCCGCTGGCGGCCCCGTCCCTTGTAGCCGCGCCCACGGCCCTTCCCGGCCACGCGGCGGGGGTCGTCATCGTAGCGAAAGCCGTTCGAGTTCGGCCTGGTGCCCTTCGTCGTCTTGATGAAGTGGAGGTGGTTGGTCGAGCGCTCGCCGATCAGGTAGTGGTTCTCGAGCTCGACCGGGCGATCCGTCTCGACCACGAGCGACGTCGGTCCTCTGACGGTGCCGATCCACTCCGCCAGCTCCGACGCATTGGAGACGGTCGCCGACAGGCAGACGAGCTGCACCCGCCGCGGAAGATGGATGATGACCTCCTCCCAGACGGGTCCTCGGTAGGCGTCCTGGAGGTAGTGGACCTCGTCGAGCACGACCGCGGCGAGCCCGTCGAGCGAGTTGCCAGCGTAGAGCATGTTGCGGAGGACCTCGGTGGTCATCACGACGACCGGGGCGTCTCCGTTGATCGCGTTGTCGCCGGTGAGCAGGCCGACCTCGGCTCGGCCCAGCTCGGCGGACAGGTCGTGGAACTTCTGATTGGACAACGCCTTGATCGGTGTCGTGTAGAAGATCCGCATCCCTGCAGCCAGAGCCAGCTCTACAGCGTACGACGCCACCAGGGTCTTGCCGGCACCGGTCGGGGCGGCAACGATGACGTTGTCACCGCCGTCGAGCAGATCGAACGCCCGCAGCTGGAAGTCGTCCGGCTCGAATCCCAGACGTTTCATGAAGCCGGCCCGGAGGGCGGGCTTCGCTTCACCGTCGCCCATCAGTCGAGGACGAGCTGGCGCCGCTTGGTCATCCGGCCGCCGATGATCAGCGCGATCTCGAAGAAGAGATACATCGGTATGGCCAGCACGGCCAGGGTGAAGGGGTCGCCGGTCGGGGTGACCAGAGCCGACAGGACCGCCACGGCGACGATGGCGATCCGCCGGTTTTTCCGGAGGGTGTCGGTGGTCACCACCCCGACGAGCTGCAAGAAGACGAGGACGAGCGGGAGCTCGGCGGCGACGCCGAACGCGAGCAGCATCTTGACGAAGAAGCCGGTGTAGGCCCGGGGCGAGAACAGCTCGACGAAGGTGTCAGAACCGAAGCCGGTCAGGACCGACAGGGTCTTCGGCATCAGGAGGTAGCCGCCGACCATCCCCAGCGCCAGCAACACGACCGACACCGCGAAGAACGGCATCAACACCTTCCGCTCGTTGGGATACAGGCCGGGGAGCACGAACTTGCCCAGCTGGTAGAGGATCACGGGCAGCGCCAGGATGAGCCCGCCATAGCCTGACAGCGAGAGCACGACCGAGAAGCCTTCGAGCGGCGTCGTGGTGAGGAACTCGCACTCCTCGCCTTGGCTGATCTTGAGGTCGCAGTACGGTCCGGCCAGGAAGTCGAAGATCGGGTCGAAGAAGATGTAGACCACGAGGGCGCCGACGACGATGGCCAGGACGGAGCGGATCAGCCTGGTTCGCAGCTCGCTGAGGTGCCCGATCAGGGTCATGTCGCCCTCGTCGTCAGGGCGCGGCTTGGAGCGGCGGAGCCGGATCGGGTTCTTCACGCCCGGTCCTCGGTGTCCTCGGCGTCCTCGGTGTTGGGCTCACGATCGACCGGGTCGGTGCGACCACTCGCTCCGGCGACAGCAGGCTCGGCGGGATCGGCCAGCTCGGCCGGATCGTTGCGACCGCTCGCTCCGGTGGCAGCAGGCTCGGCGGGATCGCCGGCCGCCCGTTCGGGGTCGGCGTCGGGCTCGACGCTGCCTCGCTTGGCTCGAGAGGCGGATCGTGGCGTGATCGCGCTCCTGGCGTTGGCCTGGGCGATCTTGTTGACGACGACGTCGTCGCCGGAGCCGTTGGCCGAGTCACCGTCGACCGACCCGACCTCGGCCTCGGCTCGCTCGGTCTTCTGCTGCTTGGCATATCCCCTGGGCACGACCGGATCGTCGTCGCTCCCGGATCCCGTCCACTTCTGCGGATCGACGGCGTCGGTCACCTCGTCGATACCCGACATGAACTCGTCGCGCAGGCCGGCCGTCATCGCCCGGATCTGGGCCACGCCTTTGCCGATCTTTCGGAGGACGGACGGCAGTTGCTCCGGGCCGACAGCGATGAGGGCCACCATGGCGATGACGAGCAGCTCGCCACCGCCGATGTTGAAGAACATGGTTTCAGACTACCGGCTCAGCCATGACCCGAGCCTGTCGGTCGCGGCCTCCCGAGGGCCGGCCGCCGGCCGGCCGACGCCAACCCTGGGGTGAACCACAGCCCACGGGCCAACCACAGCCACGGAGCTCGCTCGCGAACTCCCTAAGGCCGGCCTCCGGCCGGCCGACGCCAACCCTGGG
>JAOTYQ010000003.1 GCA_029861725.1 Acidimicrobiia bacterium
CGGCTATCCTGGGCCGTTCCTTCGGGGCTGTAGCTCAGCTGGCTAGAGCGCCTCGGTCGCATCGAGGAGGCCAGGGGTTCGACTCCCCTCAGCTCCACGTGTGACGTGCGGAGCACGTCACCCCGAGTTCCGCCTTCGGCGGAACGTCGTCCGGCGTCGCGCTCGTCCGGGTTTGAGAATGCTTGGGCATGCTCCATGGCAACCCTCCGGGTTCCTTGGGTTCGGCGTCGCCGTCGGTGTCGAAGATGGTTGAACCGGTGGCGTGGCAGACTGTGAGGCCATGGCCACCAGCGCCCCCAACGTCTTGGTGATCACTTCCGACGAGCACAACAAGTTCGTGCTCGGGTGCGCCGGCGACCCGCACGTCCACACCCCGAACCTCGACGCGCTCGCCGCCCGGGGCACCCGGTTCGACGCCGCGTACACGAACAACCCGATCTGCATGCCTGCCCGGGCCACGCTGGCCACCGGTCGCTACGGCCACCGGCTCGGCACGGTCGACAACGGCTCACCCTACGTCGGGACCGAAGCCGACAGTTGGGGTCACCGGCTCGGTTCACAAGGGTTCCAGGTGCCGACGTTCGGCAAGCTCCACTTCGATCCCGAGGGCGACAGCGGGTACGACGCTCGGCTCCCCCTCCAAGCCAAGCGGGGCTACGGCGGGGCGCTCCTCGGCTGGGCCCGGGGCGCCGCTCCCGCCAGCGACGTGCTCCGCCGCCACGTCGAAGCGGCCGACACCGGCGAGTTCGAGTACACCCCCTACGACCGCTACACCGCCGGGTCGGCCTCGACGTGGCTCGTCGAGGAGGCGAGCCGCACGACACCGTGGGTCGCCTATGTGTCCTTTGCCTACCCCCACTACCCGTTCCGAGTGCCCCAGGAGTATGTTGCGCCTCTCGACCCGGACGCGATCCCGCTCCCACCGCACTGGCGCTCACCGGACTGGCCCGATCACCACGAGATCGCCTTCCGGCGAAGCCAGATGGGGTTCGCCGAGCGCCCGCTGTCGGAGGCCGAGCTCCGCCACGCCCGCTGGGTTTACTACGGCATGGTCGCGTTCCTCGACCACCAGGTCGGCCGGGTCCTCGAGGCCCTCGCCGGGTCGGGGATGGCCGACGATACGATCGTGGTCTACTCGTCCGACCACGGCGACATGCTCGGCGACAAGGGCCTCTTCATGAAGAGCGTCATGTACGAAGGCGCTGCCGGTGTGCCGCTGATAGTGGCCGGCCCGGGCGTTCCCGAAGGAGCGGTGCGCTCGACGCCGGTATCGCTCGCCGACGTCTATCCCACCGTGGTCGCGGCCGTCGGGGGCGAGCTGACCGAGGCCGACGCCGATCTCCCGGGTCGCTCGCTTCTCGCTCTCGCCGCAGCCGACGATCCCGATCGGGCCGTCTTCAGCGAGTACCACGGCCCGCTGTCGATCGGGGCCAGCTACCTGATCCGCCGGGGCCCCTGGAAGTACGTCCGCTACCAAGACCCGAAAAGTGAGCCGCAGCTGTTCGATCTCGGTGCCGACCCTCACGAAGGGGCCGATCTCGGCACGAGTCCCGACCGCGAGCCGATCCGAGCCGATCTCGACGCCGAGCTCCGCCGGATCCTCGATCCCGACGAGGTCGACGAGCGCATCCGGGCCCAGCAGACCGCTGCGCTCGACGCGGCCGGTGGCCTCCAGCCACTGA
Source organism: Acidimicrobiia bacterium (assembly GCA_029861725.1). GTDB lineage: Bacteria > Actinomycetota > Acidimicrobiia > Acidimicrobiales > SZUA-35 > CADEDH01. The sequence goes on from JAOTYQ010000003.1 coordinate 1,683, forward strand.
TCGACGCCGCCAAGCGGACGGCCGCCAAAGGCCCCTACGGCACGATCCGGGCCGGGTACACGATCCCCCCGTCGGAGATCCTCGAGATGATCGGGGCTCGGCGATGACCCGGCCCCTCGTGCCTACCGCGATCGTCACCCGACCGACCTGACCCAGGAGGCCCGCCATGACAGCAAACGACCCGGTCACCGCCCGAGTGGCGGTGCTGCCGAAGGATCCCGGACCGTTGAGAATCGAGGAGGTCGAGCTCCCGGCGCCGACCGGCCACCAGATACTGGTCAAGGAGTTCGCCAGCGGCATCTGCCATAGCCAACTGCATCAGATGCACAATCCCCGTTCCACCCCGATGGTGATCGGCCACGAGGCGACAGGGGAGGTGCTGGCGGTGGGCTCCGAGGTCGACCACGTTGGACCCGGGGATCGGGTTTTGCTCACCTTCCAGCCCCGGAACCTGCGTCACACCGATCGCATGCCGGCGGCGGCCGGCGTCGACCTGGCCGACGGGACGCGGGCCGAGTCGCCCCAGATCTTCACCTGGGCGACCCACACCGTGGCCGACGATCAGTATGTGATCCCCCTCGGCGACGACACCCCGACCGACGTGACCGCCATCGTCGGGTGCGCCGTCCTCACCGGCGCCGGCGCGGTCCTCCGAGCGGCGGCGGTCGAGGAAGGGCAGAGCGTGGCGATCTGGGGCGTCGGCGGGGTCGGCCTCAACGCGGTCGCCGCCGCCCGCAAGGTCGGGGCCGATCCGATCATCGCGGTCGACGTCGACGACATGAAGCTCGAGTTGGCCCGCCGCTTCGGCGCCAGCCACCTCGTAAACGCCAAGGAGGTCGACCCGGTCGACACCGTTCGCCAGCTCACGCCCGGACCACCCCATGCCCACGGCTTCCGGGGTCTCCCGATCGCCGGGGTCGACGCTGCGTTCGACGTCGTCGCCACGCCCGAGACCTTCCTCCAGGCGTTCCGATCGACGAGGAGCAGCCAAAACACGATCCGAGCGGGCGGGACGACGGTAGTCGTCGGCGTGCCTCAGGGCGACCTGACGCTGCCGGGAGCCGAGATGCTCGTCAACGAGCGCCAGATCCGGGGCACGATCGGCGGCACGTCGGTCCCCGAGGACGACATCCCCACGTTCCTCGATTGGTACCGACACGGCGAGCTCGATCTCGACGCCCTCGTCACCTCCCGGGTCGCCCTCGACGAGATCAACGAGGCGACCAAGCTGCTGGAAGACGGCAAGGTCCTCGGTCGGACGATCATCGAGTTCTGACTTCACCCATCTCGGCGCACCCGTCGACGTGAACGACATCGACGACTCGACCTTTGCCGAGATCCATCGAGCGTTTCTCGATCGCGGCGTCGTCTTCTTCCGTCACCAGGAGCTGACCCCCGAGCAGCAGATCGCGTTCGCCTCCCGGTTCGGGACGCCGGTTCCTCGTTGCGTTGCTCGGCGAGGACGTCGGGCACGGCCGGGCCATCGTCGATCACCTCGAAGCCCTCGTCGCCCGGCCCGAGGTCCAGTGCCGGTGGCGATGGGAGGTCGGCTCGGTCGCCGTCTGGGACAACCGGCGGCTCCAGCACTACGCAGTCAACGACTACTACCCGAACCGGCGGGTGATGGATCGGGTGACGATCGCTGGCGACAAACCGTACTGACCCCGGGATGCGGTGCTCAGGCGAGCGGCGCCTCGCCGAAGAGGACCCCGAAGCGCACGCACCAGATCTCCGCCGTGCTGAACACCGAGAGATCGACGTCGGGCGGGATCTCGTAGTTCTGATTGCCGATGTTGCCCTTCAGGTCGCCGAGGTCGACGAAATCGCCGTTCTCGGCCCGGAGGTAGACGTTGAGATCGGGACCGTTGTTCGATTCGAAGTTCTCGAACCGCAGGAACCGCTGCTCGGTACCGTCGTTGAGCACCAGGGCGTCGCCGGTCACGGTGTACCGGGAGACTCCACTGAAGCTGCCGCTGAGCTGCGTGACGATCTCGCCTTCCATCGTCTCGTCGTTCGCCTCCGTCGGCGCTGCGGCTGCCGCCTCCTCCATGGCCGCCTCGAACTCGTCCGACTGCTCGCTGCTGGCGAACACGGGGCCAGCCTCGTCGACCTCGTCGTCGATGAACGCGGACTGGATCCCGAAGAATCCGAAGGCGAGCCAGGCCAGGAAGGCGACCACCAGGCCTCCGGCCGCCCCGATCAGTACGAGCTTGTAGGGCGATTGCATGCCGAAACCCTAGGGTGTCCGGCCTTGGCTCGCGCGTCGTCTCCGGTCAGGACCCGCGGACGACGGATGGAGGAACCTCCTCAAGAGATCGGTGAACTCGGCCGGCCGCTCCAGGTTGACGAGGTGCCCGCTACCGACCACGACCTCGAGAGTCGCGCCGGGGATCAGTTGCTGGAGTCGCTCCACCGCTCGGACCGGAGCGGTCGCGTCGGCGTCGGCCGCGATGCACAATGTCGCGGCGTCGATGGCGCCGACCCGGTGGCGGGCATCCCAGGCGACGAGGGCGTGCAGCGCCTGCCGATAGGCATCGGCCGAGATCTGCGACATCGAGGCGACGGCCGCCGCCCGGACCGTGGCCGAGGCCGTGCCGGCGACGAGGCCGTCGACCACGATCGGCGCTATATCCGCTGGGGTGCGGCCCTGATCGAGGGGACGGAGCCGGGCGGCGAGGAACTCGACGTTGAACGTGCTGCCCGGCTTGCCGAACGCTGCAGTAGTGGCAACCAGCACGAGCCGGTCGACCCGCTCCGGAGCGCTGAGGGCCAGCTCCTGGGCGACGTAACCGCCGAGCGAGTGCCCGACGACGTGGGCCCTGTCCGCTCCCAGCGCGGTCAGGAGGTCGGCTGCGGCGCCGGCCAGGGTCTCGATCGTCATCTCGGGCAGCCGGGCCGATGGGCCATAGCCCGGCATCGTCCACGCCACGCACCGCCGATCGGCGGCGAGCGCGTCGAGCTGCGGGCGCCACGACTCGGCCGAACCTCCGAGCCCGTGCAGGAACAGCACCGGTGTCCCCGGTCCCCCGGTGTCGTGGACGTGAACTCCGTCGGGGGTCATGCAAGCTCGCCCTGCAGCACCCCTTCGCTCACGACGGCGACACCGTCGAGCTCGACGGTGCAGCGCCGCATCGGCAAGTCGAAGTGGCCGAGCGTGTGCCGTCCGGCGACCTCGTTCGCTCCGGTCGAGTAGAGGAAGTTGCCGCTGAAGGCCCGCAGCTCGGTCCCGTTGACCTGGGACCTGTCGTACATGGTGAGCGCATCCCACCGGGCGGCGGGGTTCATGCCCCAGCCGACGTGGGAGACGGCGTAGGCGTCGAGATCGTCCCACGCCTCGAAGTAGCTGCTCATCAGCGCGGCGTCGAGACCGTCACCTTCGATGTCGGTGATGTAGTCGTCGACGACCGTCAACCGGATCGGCGATTCGAGGTATCGCTTGAACGTCAGGTTCACATCGCCGGCGTCGAGCACGAGGGTGCCGTTGACCGAACCGGCGGCCGGGAAGCAGAGGCAGAGCCCGCCGGGCCAGTGGGCGATCGTCCCTGGCCGGGAGGTGTAGCCCCAGCTCGACCCGGCCGGAGCGTTGGCAACGTCGATCGTCAGGTCGGTGCCACCAGGCGACGTCACCGTCATCGTCTCGGCCGACCGGAGGAGCTTCGTGCCGGCCTTGACCTTGGCCTCGAGCGCCGGGTCGGGGACGAGTCGCTCCAACAGCTCGGGATGCTCGTTCGACACCATCAGCACCCTGGCGCCCTCTCCCAGGATCGCCGGCAGCTCGGGGGCGTGGAGGAGGCCCTCGACGGTGCAGTCGGCGACGACCACCGACGACGCCAAGGCCTTGACGACCGGTTCGAGCCCGCCGATGGCGTCGGACGCCCCGGTCGAGCGGACGGGCACCGCCACGGTCTGGGCCGGGGTCGGGACGATGACGTGGAAGACCTTGGCCCCGAGCCGCTGCAAGGCGAGATCGCTTAGCTGCACGTTGACGGCACGGCTCTGGCTCTCCGACAAAACGGCGCACACGTCACCGGGTTCCACCCCGCACAGCTCGAACGTGGCGGCGAACGCCTCGATCCACTTCGACTCGATCTGTTCAACGAGCATCGGCTTGGGTCCTTTCGAGCTGTGGCTTCTGGGAGCGGCCGGGCGTGGGGTCGACGGGTTGCAGAGCGGAAGGTGATCAGCGGGTGGCTTCGGTCAGCTCGAACGCCCTCGCTGCGGTCTCCAGCGCCTCGGTCAGATCTCGCCCGAGGTCGAGGTCGGACGCTGCGAGCACCGCGTCGAGTTGGTCGGGCCGGCTGGCACCGATTATGGGGGAGGTGATGTCGGGCTGGTGCAACACCCAGGCCACCGCCAGCGTCGTCAACGGGGTGCCGGCGTCCTCGGCCACCGCTTTGAGCGCCTCGACCGCCTCGAACTCGTCGTCGTGCCAGTAGCGGTCCTGGTACCGGCTGGCGGCCGTGCCGAGCGTGAAGCGGGTGCCCTCGGTCGGGGTCGTAGCTCGCTGGTGCTTGCCGGTCAGCAGTCCACCGGCCAGCGGATTGTAGGGGATGACGGCGAGGTGCTCGGCCCGGCACAGAGGGAGCAGCTCGCGCTCGATCGCCCGGTACAGGAGGTTGTAGCGGGGCTGGACCGAGACGAACTTGACCCGCCGCTCCAGCTCGGAGATCCCGAGGCTAAGGGCGATCCGCCAAGCCGCCCAGTTGCTGACGCCGACGTAGCGCACCTTGCCCGCCGTCACCAGGTCGTCGAGGGCCCGGATCGTCTCGTCGAGCGGGGTGTTCGGGTCGTCGGCGTGGAGCTGGTAGAGGTCGATGTGGTCGGTGTCGAGCCGCCGCAGGCTGGCCTCGCACGCCTCGACGAGGTGCTTGCGTGAGTTGCCCCGATCCCATCGACGGGTCGACATCGGGGCGTTGGCCTTGGTGGCGAGGATGACCTCCTCGCGCCGGCCGGCCAACCACCGACCGACGATCTCCTCGGTCCGGCCCGCGGTCGCGCGGTCACCGCCGAGTGGGTAGGCGTCGGCGGTGTCGAAGAAGGTGATGCCTCGCTCGTAGGCCCGGTCCATGATCGCCCGGCTCGTGTCCTCGTCGCACTGGAGGCCGAACGTCATCGTGCCGAGGCACAGCTGCGAGACCGGCATGCCGGTCCCACCGAGTTGAACGTGGTGCACGGCCCGAATCTAGTCGTCCCGCTGGCGACCGGCGAAGTTTCCACTTAGTGGTAATCAGGGCCTTCTTCCGGTTGAAGTAGGATGGGCGACGATGACGGTTGCCTCGGTCAGTCGGGCGTTCCAGCTGCTGCGAGCGGTACCGGCCAGCGACGGCACCTTGAGTGGATTGGCCCGCTCGACCGGGCTGCCGGTGGCGACCGTCGCCCGCCTGATGGGCACCCTCGAGCAGTCGGGGGCGGTGCTGCGGACCGACAAGGTGTACCGGATCGGCCCCACGGTTATCGAGCTGGCGACCAACGAGCCGGCCGCCTACGACCTCCTCGCCGTGGCCAACGGGTACCTCGGGGTGCTGGCGGCCGAGACCGACGAGACCGCCGGCATCGTCCAGGCCGTCGGCGACGACCATGTGCATCTGGGCCAGGTGGCCACCGAGCACGATGTGGCCGTGCGGGATTGGACCGGGGAGCGGGTGGCCGCTCACTCGGGCTGCATCGGCTTCGTCATGATGGCTCACTGGCCAGCGGCCGAGGTCGACCGCTACCTGGCCGGCGAGTTGCCGGCGTTCTCGCCGAACACGGTGACCGACCCCGACCAGATAAGGGACCGGCTCGCCGAGGTCCGCCGAATCGGCTGGCTGTGGACCACCGGCGAGTTCGCGCCCGACGTCACCGCCGTCGCCGCCCCGGTGCTCGACCGAAGCGGGTTCTCCGTTGGCGCCCTCCATGTCCACGGCCCGGCCTACCGGTTCCCCGGCGAGGGACGACGTCGCGACACGATCGGCCGCTCGGTCCAGGCCGCAGCTTGGGCGATCAGCGAGACGATCGGCTGGCGGGCCGGCGCAACCGACGAGAGGGGCGCCGATGGTTAGGCGAGGTCGCCGGTCCCGCGACGCCCCCGAGGCGCCGCGCCCGACCGACCAGCCACCGTTCCGCCTCCACCGCCGACCCTTCGAGCCGACCCGGGCCGTCTCCGACGACGAGCTCGAAGCGATCCACGACGCATCGCTCGCCGTCCTACGGAACGTTGGCATCGACGTGCTCGACCCCGACGCTCGCCGGTTGCTCGTCGAGGCAGGAGCCGAGAGCGACGACCAGGTCCGGATCCGGTTCGATCCGGACCTGGTCGTCGACCAGGTGGCTCGGGCGCCGAGCGAGTTCACCCTCCATGCCCGCAACCCGGCCCACGACGTGACGGTCGGCGGTGATCACGTCGTGTTCAGCGCCGTGGCCAGCCCACCCAACGTGTCGGACGAGCCGGGCGGTCGCCGCCAGGGCAACCGGGTCGACTTCCAGAACCTCGTGCGCTTGTCGCACCATCTGAGCGCCGTGCAGGTCCACGGTGGCTATCCGGTAGAGCCGGCCGACCTCCACCCGTCCGTCCGCCACCTCCACGCCACCTACGATCTGCTCACTCTCAGCGACAAGGTCGTGAACGCCTACAGCCTCGGCGCCGCCCGCAATCGCGACTGCCTGGAGATGGTCCGCATCGCCCGCGCGCTCGATGACGCCACCGTCGACGGGGAGCCGTCGATCTTCACGATCATCAACACCTCGTCGCCGCTGCGGCTCGACGGGCCGATGTGCCAGGGCATCGTCGAGTTCGCCCGACGCAACCAGGTGTCGGTCATCACCCCGTTCACCCTCGCCGGGGCGATGGCCCCGGTGACCATCGCCGGCGCGGTCACCCAGCAGAACGCCGAGGCCCTGGCCGGGATCGTGCTGGCCCAGGTGGCCCGACCCGGAGCACCGGTCGTCTACGGCGGGTTCACGTCGAACGTCGACATGCGATCAGGCTCCCCGGCGTTCGGTACCCCGGAGTTCATGCAATCGGCGCTGATCGGTGGTCAGCTGGCCCGCCGCTACGGCCTCCCCTACCGCTCGTCGAACGTGAACGCCGCCAACGCGATCGATGCTCAGGCTGGCTACGAGTCTGTGTTCTCCCTCTGGGGGGCGGTGATGGGTGGCGCCAACCTCGTCTTCCATGGCGCGGGGTGGATGGAGGGCGGCCTCCGAGCCTCGTTCGAGAAGATGGTGCTCGACGCCGATCTGTTGCACATGGTCGCCGCATTCCTCCAGCCCATCGTCGTCGACGACGCCACGTTGGCCCTCGACGCCATCGCCGAGGTAGGTCCCGGCGGCCACTTCTTCGGTGCCCAACACACCCAGGACCGCTACCGGACGGCCTTCCACACCCCAATGATCTCCGACTGGCGGAACTACGAGTCGTGGCTGGAGGCCGGGTCGCCCACCGCCCGCGATCGGGCGATCGAGCTGTACCCGGCATTGCTGGCCGAGTACGAGCAGCCGCCCTTCGACGACGACGCGCTGGCCGAGCTCGAGGACTTCGTCGCTCGCCGTGTTGCCGAAGGTGGCGTGGCCACGGACTATTGAGCATCGCGACGAGGGGATCGGCCACGTGAGCACCGACGAAGCCAGTACGCACGGAGATCAGACGACTCAGGTCGTCGTGATCGGCGGCGGTGTCGTCGGTTGCTCGGTCCTGTACCACCTCACGAAGAACGGGTGGACCGATGCGATCCTGCTGGAGCGGACCGAGCTGACCGCCGGCTCCACCTGGCACTCGGCCGGCGGGATGCACACGCTGAACGGCGACCCCAACGTCGCCAAGCTCCAGCAGTACACGATCGAGCTGTATCAGGAGATCGAGGAGCTGTCCGGGCGGGACTGCGGCATCCACCTCACGGGCGGCATCATGCTGGCGGACACTCCGGAGCGGATGGACTGGCTGCGGATGGCCCATGCTCGCGGCCGCTATCTCGGCATGGAGACCGAGCTGATCTCGGTGGCCGAGGCCAAGCGGCTCATGCCGCTGCTCGAGGAGCAGTACTTCGTCGGGGCGATGTTCGACCGGCACGAGGGCCACGTCGACCCGTCGGGGGTGACCAACGCCTATGCGCAGGCCGCCCGCGACAACGGGGCCAGTGTGCTCCGCAACTCGTGGGCCCGTTCGCTGCGTCGCCGTTCCGACGGTCGTTGGCTGGTCGAGGTCTTCGACACGACGACAGGCGAGCTGACGGGAAGGATCGCCTGCGAGCACGTGGTCAACGCTGGCGGGCTGTGGGCCCGCGAGGTGGGCCGCATGGCTGGCCTCGAGCTGCCGGTGCTGGCGATGGAGCACATGTACCTTCTCACCGACGAGATCCCCGCCATCGCCGAGTACAACGAGGCCCACGGCGAGGTCCTGCACTGCATCGACTTCGGTGGTGAGATCTACATGCGGCAGGAGGGCAACGGCCTCCTGCTCGGCACCTATGAGCGCGAGGGGCAGCCGTGGTCGCCGGAGGAGACCCCGTGGGATTTCGGGATGCGGCTCCTCACCCCCGACCTCGACCGGATCGCCGAGTCGCTCGACGTCGGCTTCAGGCACTTCCCGATCTTCGCCGAGGCCGGGATCAAGCAGGTCATCAACGGGCCGTTCACCTTCTCGCCCGACGGGAACCCGCTCCTCGGCCCGATCCGGGGCCTCCCTGGGTTCTGGAGCGCCTGTGCGGTGATGGCCGGGCTGTCCCAGGGCGGTGGGGTGGGCCTTGCCCTGGCCAACTGGATGACCGACGGCGACCCGGGGTTCGACATCTGGGGCATGGACGTGGCCCGGTTCGGCGACTGGGCCACGCTCGGGTACACGAACGCCAAGGTCCGGGAGAACTACTCCCGCCGGTTCCGCATCCAGTACCCGAACGAGGTCCTCCCCGCCGCCCGCCCGCTGCAGACCTCGCCGCTCTACGACCGGCTGGTCGCCGAGAACGCCGTGTGGGGTGACGCGTTCGGTCTGGAGAGCGCTCTGTGGTACCAGCGACCCGGCCTCGACCCGGTCGAGGATGTGACCTTCGGCCGGTCCAACGCCTGGGGCCCGGTCGGTGAGGAGGTCCGGGCGGTCCGCTCCGGCGTGGGCCTGATCGAGACGACCGGGTTCTCGAAGTTCCTGTTCGAGGGACCCGGGGCTCGGGCCCTGCTCGACCGCCTCATCACCAATCGAGTCCCGAAGCCGGGTCGGATTGCCTTGGCCCCTATGACCAACGAGGCCGGTCGCCTGGTCGGCGATCTCACCGTCGCTTGCCTCCGTCCCACGCCGGGCCTGGCCGAAGGCCCGCTCGCCACCCTCACCGGTGGGGCTACCCAGAACGTCGGCACCGAGGAGCAATTCGTCGTGTTCGGCTCCGGCATCGCCGAGCGTTACTACGAGCGCTGGTTCGATCGCCATCTCCCTCTCGACGGCTCAGTCCGCTACGCGACCCTCGGATTCCAGACCTGCGGCTTGTTGATCGCCGGCCCCCGCTCACGGGAGCTGCTGGCCCGCCTCACCCGGACCGACGTCTCGGCCGACGCGTTCCGGTTCCTCGACTTCACGACCCTCGACGTAGGGCTGAGCAGGCTGTGGTGCGGGCGGATCTCCTACACCGGCGATCTCGGCTACGAGCTGTGGATGCCGGCCAGCCACCAGCGCGCCGTCTACGAATCGCTCCGGGAGGCGGGCGAGGACCTCGGGCTCACGCTGTTCGGGCTCGGGGCGCTCGACTCGCTCCGGCTCGACAAGGGCTTCGGCTCCTGGGCCCGAGAGTACCGACCGATCTACGACCCCTACGAAGCCGGCCTCGACCGGTTCGTCAAGCTGGACACCGACTTCATCGGCCGTGACGCGCTCGCGTCGATCGCCGATCGGGGTCCGGAGCGCAGGTTGCTGACCTGGACCGTAGAGACCGGATCCGGGACCGACGACGATCCGGCGGTCGACGTGATCGGCGATGAGCCGATCTGGCACGACGGCCGGGTGGTTGGCTGGGTGACCTCCGGCGGGTACGCCCATCACAGCGATTGCTCCGTGGCCCTGGGCTACGTGCCCGCCGCACTGGAGGATGCCGACGAGGGCTTCGAGATCGAGATCGTCGGCATGAGGCGACCGGCCAAACCGGTCCGAGGTTGTCTCTGGGATCCCGACGGCAGGCGCATGAGAGGCTGATCGACGATGACCGAAGGCTATGACGCCGTGATCATCGGAGCCGGGGTGATCGGCAGCGCACTCGGCTACGAACTGGCCCGCCACGGCCGGCGCACGCTGAACGTCGACAAGCTGCCGGCCGCCGGCTACGGCTCGACCAGCAACAGCTGCGCCATCGTCAGGTTCAGCTATTCGACCCGCGACGGCGTCGCCATGTCGTGGGAGGGTCAGCACTACTGGGCCAACTGGCGGGACTACCTCGGCGGCGACGTCGACGAGCGGGGCCTGGCCGAGTTCATCCAGTGCGGGACGGCCCTGATCAAGAAGCCCGAGGGCGGGCACCACGAGAGGGTCATCCCGCTCCTCGACGAGCTGGACATCCCCTACGAGGACTGGAGCCGCGACGAGCTGGTCGAGCGGTTCCCGATGTTCGACCCGTCGGTCTTCGGTCCGCCGAAGCGACCCGACGACGGCGCGTTCTGGGCCGAGCCGACCCAGCAGCTGCTCGGCGCCGTCTGGACCCCCGATGCCGGCTACGTCAACGACCCCCAGCTGTCGGCTCACAACCTCCAGCGGGCGGCCGAGGCCCACGGCGCCGAGTTCCGGTTCTCGACCGAGGTGGTGACCATCCACAGCGAGCCGCACGCCGTCCACCGGTCGGGCCGCCGGGTGACCGGCGTCGAGCTCGCCGACGGCGGTTCGGCGACCGCACCGATCGTGGTCAACGTCGCCGGACCCCACAGCGGGGTGATCAACAGGATGGCCGGCTTGGAGGGGACGATGCGGATCCAGACCCGGCCCCTGCGCCATGAGGTCCACCATGTCGCCTCACCCCCGGGCGTCGCCTACGGCTCGACCGGGTGCCACGTGCAGGACGGCGACACGGGCATCTACTTCCGGCCCGAGTCCGGCGACAACATCCTGATCGGGTCCGAGGATCCCGACTGTGACCCGAGGGAGTGGATCGACGATCCCGACGACTTCGATCGGGAGATCACCCAGGCCCAGTGGGAGGCCCAGGTGCTCCGGCTGGCGCGGCGGATGCCTGACCTCGGGGTGCCGTCCCAGAAGCGGGGCATCGTCGATTTGTACGACGTGGCCGACGACTGGATCCCGATCTACGACCGCACCGATCTCGGCGGTTTCTACGTGGCCATCGGCACCAGCGGCAACCAGTACAAGAACGCCGGGGTCGCCGCTGACTGCCTGCGGGAGCTGATCGACGCCGTCGAGGCTGGCCACGACCATGACGCCGAGCCGCTCGTCGTCACCGGTCGTTATACGGGCCTCGCCATCGACCTCGGGGCGTTCAGCCGCAACCGCGACGTCAACCCCGACTCCAGCTTCTCCGTCAACGGCTAGCGTGCAGCGGGCCCGCGTTCGCCGCCTGGAGTTCGGCCTGCGGCCGAACGTCCCCGAACGTAGGGTCAGGTGACGGTGACGGTCAGCTGGTCGCTCGCGGTCGCTGAGCCGTCGGTGACCTCGAGCTCGATGACCCAGGCCCCGGTGTCGGCCACCACCATCTCGCTCTCGAGGGTGAACGCGCACTCGGTGATCGACTGACGCAGGACCTTGCCCGTGTCGTCGGCCATGTCGGGCGGGGCTTCGACGATCGTCCATGTGTACGACAGCGAGTCCCCCGACGAGTCACACCCGTCGAACTGTGGCGCTTCCCCAACGGTCACGGAGAAGTCCTCACCGGCGTCGGCCGAGACACCCGAGTCCCCACACCCGGCGACGACGAGCGCAGCGACGCAAGTCGCCAGCGCCAGTCCCCGCTGTTTGGCCTGCGGCGTTGCCTGCAGTCGGATCGAGCCCACGACCAAGCCCCTCTCTTCTCGGCCCCACGACACGGAGACAAGTATCGCGTAGTCAGCCGACCCCGTTGGGGCGAACGAGTATCTTCACGTGCTCCTCAGGGTTGGCGAGCTGGGCGAACGCGTCGGGCACGTCGTCGAGGCCGACGTTGGCGGTGATCAGCTTCGAGCCGTCGATCCGGCCCTCGGCCAGGTGGTGGAGCGACGTCGCGAACTCCTCGGCCGTCCAGCCCAGCACGAAGCGGATCGACAGGTTCTTCATGATCCCCATCATCGGGCGGAACCGGTCGTGCTCCATGCACACGCCGACGACGAGCAGCTCGCTGCCGGCCGGGGTGCCGGTCATCGCCATCTCGATCATGCCCGGCACGCCGACCGCCTCGAAGACGACCGGTGGCACATCGCCGGGCTCATGTTCCGACCAGGCCTGGACAGTAGCGTCGAACCCCTCCTGGCGGGTCGCCGCCTGCCCGGGGTCGACGACGACGTGGGCTCCGAGGTCGGCCGCCAGCGCTCGGCGGCGGGGGGAGAGGTCGGCGGCCACGATCGGCTCGATCCCGGCGATCGTGAGCGAGGCGATGACCGACAGGCCGACCGGGCCGGCCCCGATCACGATGGCGGCCCGGCCCGGTTCGACGCTCGACTGGTTGACGGCGTTGAGGCCGACGGCCATTGGCTCGGTCAGAGCCGCCACAGCCGGGTCGAGGCCGTTCGGCACCGGGAGCAGCGCACCCGGGTCGAGCAGCATCCGCTCGCAGTAGCCGCCCGGGTAGATGTTGTCGTAGCCGGGGATCACCCGGCCGCGGTCGGTGGTCAGCGAAGGCATCGCCGCCATGGCCGTCCCGGCGGCGATACCATCGACGCCCGCTCCGGACTCGAGCACGCGGACCGACACCTCGTGGCCCATCACGAGGTCCTTCGCCGGGTCGAAGTCGAACACCGGGCTGCCGGCGTCGGCCGCGACCTGCACCATCTGGTCTGCGTGGTCGACCGTGTGGAGGTCGCTGCCGCAGATCCCGCAGGCGATCGTCTCGACCAGCACCTGCCCGGGGCCCGGGCTCACCTCGGCGACATCGTCGACCACCATCGTCCCGTTCCGGAGTATCGCTGCTCGCATGACTGCGACAGTACCGCGCCGATGCCGCATCGCACCGGCCCGGTGGGGCGACCGGCGACGGCCAGCCGATCCGAGGATGCGGCGGCTCCTGTGTCCGTGACAACATGCGAGGGTTGCCGCGACGCGCGGCCGAGGAGTGAGGAGATCGAGATGAGCGGACCGCTCGAAGGTGTGAAGGTGATCGAGCTGGCCGGCATCGGACCGGGGCCGATGTGTGCCATGTTGCTGTCTGACCTCGGGGCCGAGGTGGTGCGGGTCGATCGTCCGGCCCCAGTCGACCTCGGGATCGACCGGGGCCGCAAGTTCAACGTGCTCAACCGAGGCCGTCGCTCGATCGCCGTCGATCTCAAGAGCCCCGAAGGGGTCGAGGTGGTGCTCGGGCTCGTCGAGCAGGCCGATGCCCTGATCGAGGGGTTCCGGCCCGGCGTGACCGAACGGCTCGGCCTGGGCCCCGACGTGTGCCTCGCCCGCAACCCGAAGCTGGTCTACGGCCGCATGACCGGCTGGGGTCAGGACGGCCCGCTGGCCCACGCCGCCGGCCACGACATCAACTACATCGCGCTCACCGGTGTGCTCGACGCCATCGGTGTCGAGGGCGGGCCGCCGGTGCCGCCGCTCAACCTCGTCGGCGACTTCGGTGGCGGTGCGCTCTATCTCGCACTCGGCGTGTGCGCCGGCATCATCGAGGCCCGCCAGTCGGGTGAGGGCCAGGTGATCGATGCTGCGATGGTCGACGGCGCGGCATCGTTGCTGAGCGCGGTCTACGGCATCCACGGGTCGGGCGGGTGGAAAGAGGAGCGGGGCACCAACGTGCTCGACACCGGTGCCCACTTCTACGGCACGTACGAGTGCAGTGATGGGAAGTGGATCTCGATCGGGTCGATCGAGGGCAAGTTCCACGCCGAGCTGCTGGAGAAGCTCGGGCTCACCGCCGACGACATCCCCGACCGGATGGACCGCGACCGGTGGAGGGAGCACAAGGTCCGCCTCACTGAGCTCTTCCTGTCGAAGACCCGGGACGAGTGGTGCGAGATCATGGAGGGCACCGACATCTGCTTCGCACCGGTGCTGTCGATGTCGGAGGCTCCGGAGCACCCCCACAACGTGAAACGCGGCACGTTCGTCGAGCTCGACGGCGTCGTCCAACCCGGGCCGGCCCCGCGGTTCAGCCGCACCCCGAGCGAGATCCAGGGCCCGGTGCCCGACCCCGGCGAGCACACCGACGCCATCCTGAGCGACTGGGGCTGGTCCGGTAGCGACATCGCTTCGTTGCGCGAGGCCGGCGCCTTCGGCTGAGGCGACCAGAACCCGGCGAAATTGCGGAGTTGACAGCACGACAGGCGGTTATCTCACGCAAGAACGGTGGGGGCGCCCTCGCTCGGCGGCGGGGTCGGGGGTTAGTGTCGACGATGTCGACACAACCCGAGGAGCGCCTGCCATGGCTTGGGATTTCGAGACCGAACCGGAGTTCGAGGAGAAGCTGGAGTGGATGCGCCAGCTCCTCGTCGAGGAGATCTACCCGTTGGAGGGGCTGCCGCCGGAGATCCAGCGCGACCGCGACAAGATCGACGAGATAACCGCCCCGCTCAAGGAGCAGGTGAAGACCCAAGGCCTGTGGGCCACCCATCTCCCTCCCGAGCTGGGGGGACTCGGCTTCGGCCAGGTGAAGCTCGGCCTGATGAACGAGATCCTGGGCAAGTCGTCGTTCGCTCCCCGGATCTTCGGGGTCAACGCACCCGATACCGGCAACGCCGAGCTGCTGGCGGTCGGCGCCACCGACGAGCAGAAGGAGAAGTGGATGCAGCCGTTGCTCGACGGCAAGATTCGCAGCGCCTTCTCGATGACCGAGCCCGACACCGCCGGCTCCGATCCGAAGCTCCTGAAGACCAACGCCGTTCGCGACGGCGATGAGTGGGTGATCAACGGCCGCAAGTGGTTCACGTCCAACGGCTCGGTGGCCGACATCCTGATCTCGATGGTGGTCACCAATCCCGACGTCCATCCGTACCAGGGATCGTCGATGTTCGTCGTGCCAACCGACGCCGCCGGGCTCAACATCGTGCGCGACGTGCCGGTCATGTCGCACCCGGATCATCAGACCGGCGAGCCGGGCGGGCACTCCGAGGTCGTGTACGACAACGTCCGCATCCCGCATGCCAACCTCGTCGGGGGTGACGCCGGCGTCGGCCAGGGGTTCGTCCTCGCCCAGAAGCGGCTCGGTCCCGGACGGATCCACCACGCGATGCGGTGGCTCGGTCAGTCCCGTCGAGCGTTCGACATGATGTGCGAGCGGGCGGTGAGCCGGTACACCCATGGCAGCTATCTGGCCGAGAAGCAGATGATCCAGGACTGGGTCGCCGAGTCCGAGGCCGAGATGCGGGCCGCCCGGCTCCTCACGCTGCAGGCGGCATGGCACATGGACAAGCACGGGGCTTCCGCCTCCCGGATGGAGATCGCCATCATCAAGTGGTGGGGGGCGAAGGTGCTCTACAACGTGATCGACCGGGCGATCCAGGTGCACGGCGCGCTCGGCTTCTCGACCGATCTGCCGTTGGAGTCGATGTATCGCGCCGCCAGGGCGGCGAGGATCTACGACGGTCCCGACGAGGTCCACAAGGTGACCGTCGCCCGGAAGATCCTGAAGGGGTACGACGCCGTCGAGGTGCCGAGCGAGCACTACACGCGGAAGCAGGCGGCGGCCCAGGAGAAGTTCGCCGAGTACCTCGACCTGGCCACTGCCAATCTGTGACCGGCCCGCCCGCGGCCAGGACCAACCCGATCGGCTTCATCGGGCTCGGCGTCATGGGCGAGCCGATGTGCCGCAACCTGCTGGCCAAGGGTCGGTGGCCGGTCGTCGTCCACGACGTCCGACCCGAGCCGGTCGAGCGGTTGGCTGCCGCCGGTGCCACCCCCGCCCGTTCGGTGGCCGACGTCGTCGCCGCCGCCGACGTGATCGCGTTGAGCCTGCCCGGCGGACCGGAGCTCGAAGCGGTCGTCGCCGGCGACGGTGGCGTCCTCACTGCGCTCCGCGGCGGCCAGCTCGTCGTCGATCACTCGACCGCTCCGCCGTTGCTCACCAAGGACTTGGCCGAACGGTGCCGAGCGGTCGGCGCTGACTACTGCGACGCACCGATCGCCCGGACTCGCCAGGCCGCCCACGACGGCACCTTGAGCATCATGGTCGGGGGCACCTCCGAGTCGTTCGAGCGTCTAGGCCCGATCCTGGCGACGATGGCCACCGACGTCATCCATTGCGGCGATGTCGGGTCGGGCCAGGTGACCAAGATCCTCAACAACATGATGTTGTTCCAGAACGTTCGGGCGATCGCCGAGGCCCATGCGATCGCCACCGGTCTGCTCGACACGATCGACCTGGACCTCGACCGGGTCTTCGCGGCCATCGCCGGGGCTAGCGGTGGCAGCTTCGCCCTCCGGAACCACGGGATGACGGCGATGTTCCGCGACTCCTATCCGACCGAGTCCTTCTCGACGACCTACGCCCTCAAGGACTTGGGCTATGCCCTCGATCTGGCCAGTGAGGTCGGGGTGGACGCCGTCGGGGCCGTGACCGTCGGCGAGCTGCTGCGGGCCGCCCGTGACGCCGGCTACACCGACGAGTACTGGCCGGTTCTGCGGCGACTGCTCTGACCGACCGCGCTACCCCTCACGGCGGCGTCGGCTCGAGGTCGAGGCGGGCGGCGATCCCCTCGAGGCCGGGACGGGCCGGGGGATAGCGGTCGAACACCCGGGGGTCGTGGCCGGGGACGACGTACTCGGGCGACGAGGCCAGCTCGAAGCATCGGCGGTGACCCTCGAGCATGTCACCGAGGTGGTACACGATCGGGAACGGGCGCCCGCTGCGCATGTTCTCGTAGTAGTGACTGGCATCCGAGGCTAGGACCACCCACCCGATCGCGGTCGACACCCGCACGACCTGGAGGCCCTCGGTGTGGCCGCCGACGAGGTGCACCGAGATGCCGGGCGCCAGGTCGGTGTCGCCATCGTGAAAGACCACCCTTCCACCATGAACGAGATGCACGAGATCGGCGATGTGGTCGGCGGTGTAGGCGTGCCCGATCGCCGGCTGAGCCATGTGGCGGCCGGTGGCGTAGCTC
This sequence comes from Acidimicrobiia bacterium, assembly GCA_029861725.1. GTDB lineage: Bacteria > Actinomycetota > Acidimicrobiia > Acidimicrobiales > SZUA-35 > CADEDH01. Next base: position 18,861 of record JAOTYQ010000003.1, read on the forward strand.
ATCTCGTCGTCCTGGAGATGGAACCGGGCCGCCGGGAACTGGGCGAACCCGCCGACATGGTCGTAGTGCAAGTGGGTCAGGATCACGTCGTCGACCTTGGTCGCAGCCACATCGACCGACGCCAACGCATCGGCGACCGAGCGGACCAAGGTCCGGCTGCGACGCTCGGCGTCGAGGGTGTCGAAGCCGGTGTCGACCACCCAGGTCGCGTCGGGGCCGACGATCGCCCACACGAAGTAGTCCATGTCCATCGGCTCGTCGTGGGGATCGCCGCCGAGGAAGTGCTCCGGTCGGCGGGCCGATCGCTCGGCGTACTTCAGAGCGTAGATCTCGTGCCGCGGAAGGTGGTCGGCCGGCGGCTCGACCGGACCGGAGGTTACCGTCGTCGGGGCCATGGGCCCGCGACGTTACTCCCCGATGGCTCGGGGCCCGGCAATCTGTTCCCGGAATCGCACCGCTGCCCGGCGGGGGAATACCGTTGGACCCATGCAACCGACCTATCCACCGGAGACCGAGCAGTACCGGGAGAAGATCAACGCCTTCCTGGACGAGCACCTGCCGAGTAGCTGGCAGGGCATCGGCGCACTCGAAGACGCCCAGCGGGCGCGCTTCCAGGGCGAGTGGCGGGAAATCCTGCGCGACAACAAGCTGCTGGCCCCGAACTGGCCGGCCGAGTACGGCGGCGGTGGGCTCACCCACCTGGAACAGGTCGTGCTCAACGAGGAGTTCGCCAAGCGGGGCGTCCCCACCTCTGGGAGCAACGACGGGTTCAGTATCGGCATGGTCGGCAACACGATCCTGGCCTGGGGCAGCGAAGAGCAGAAGCAGCACTTCATCCCCCGGATCCTCTCCGGCGAGGACGTGTGGTGCCAGGGCTACTCCGAGCCGAACGCTGGCTCCGATCTGGCCAACCTCGGCTGCAAGGCCGAGCTCGACGGCGACCAGTGGATCGTCAACGGCCAGAAGATCTGGACCTCGAGCGGCCAGACGGCGAACATGATCTTCGTTCTGGCCCGCACGGACCCCGACGTGCCGAAGCACAAGGGGATCTCGTTTCTGCTGATGTCGGTCGACCAGCCGGGCGTCGAGATGCGGCCGATCACCAATATCGCCCGCCACGACCACTTCAACGAGGTGTTCTTCACCGACGCCACCTGTCCCAAGGACAACGTCCTCGGTGGGCTGAACAACGGCTGGGCGGTCGGCAACACGCTCCTCGGCTACGAGCGCGGCGTCGGCGCGACTACCACGGCACTGTCGTTCGGCGCCGAGTACGAGCTGTTCGTCGACATGGCCCGCAAGCACGGCAAGCTCGGCGACCCGCTCGTCCGCCAGGACATCGCCCGGTTCTACACCACCGTTCAGATCATGAAGTACCGGGGCATGCAGGCCCTGACCCGGTTCCTCGCCGGGCAACAGCCAGGCCCGGAGTCGTCGATCGGCAAGCTGTTCTGGAGTCACCACCACCATCGGATCACCGAAGCGGCAATGAACATGATGGGGGCCGATGCCATGGTCGGCCTCGGCGAGGAGACCCGCTCCGGTATCGGGGCCCCGGCGATCGGGATCGAGAACACCCCGGCCAACTGGATGAGCAGCTTCCTGGTCGCCCGCCCCGGGACGATCTACGCCGGAACGTCCGAGGTGCAGCGCAACATCATCGGCGAGCGGGTCCTCGGCCTGCCGAAGGAGCCACGGGCCGACGGGGGCTCCTGGAAGGAGTCTCAGGCGGCGTACAAGTCCTGAGCACCGCCAGAACGCTCAGTCGTCAGCCGATTGCGGCGGGGCGGGCTCCAGCTGGGCGAGATCGTGGGCGGGCAGCTCGTTCGGGTCGACGTCGGTGAACACCTCGACCGGGCCGAGATCGAGCGCCGAGTTGTCGCCATCGAGCGTCCCACCGGCCAGGAGGATCTTGCGCAGCTCGTTCGAGGTGAAGGCCACGTAGACCATCGTTCGCACGTCGCGATCGGAGATCGGTCCCTCGGTCGAGAGGATCCCCTGATCGATCAGCGACGTGATCACCTCGAGCTCTCCAGACCGAATCGCGGCTTCGATCTCCTCGCCGTCGTCGCGGCTGAACCTGAGGTCGATGATGCGAGCACCCGCGTAGGAGGCCGCGACAAGACCGACCGCCGCCTCTGCCTCGGCCCGGTCTGCTGGCAGCGCCGCGGCCGATGCAACCGGGGCCTGATCGGCCGCCATTGTCGAGACGGGTGTGGCCGCCGCGGTGTCGACGGGCCCGGACGTGCCCGCTGCTGGTGCCGGGGCGGATGCGCTGCTGCCCGGCCGGTCGCCGGCCGTGTCGATGGAGTCGACGCGGTCCGTGGTGTCGCTGCCAGCGTTGGCGCCAGCCGCCGAGCCGCTGACAAGGCCGGCGAGAGGCTGCTGCAGCTCGCCTTCGATCGGCAGCGGCGCAACACCGCGCAAGGCGAACGCCGAGCTGCCGGCGGTAGCGTCGGTGCCAACGAAGACCGGCTGACGGTGGCCGTTCACGGCCAACGCCGGCTGCTCGTCGAGTTTCCGCTCGGCCTGTTTGGTGAAGATGGCGACGAGGCCGTCGATTTCGGCTTCGTCGCTGCGCTGCTCCATGTCGGTCTCGGCCACCGCTTGACCGTCGGGGGTCAGAGGCCACTGACCGACTTCGAGCGCGTCCTGGCTGTACGGGCTCTCGACCATGCCGAGCGGTGGAACCGCATGCAGGCCTCGACCCGAGTCTCCGGCGGCTTCGAGGGTCACCCCAGAGGGGGCGGCCACGGCATCGGAGCCCTCGTCGGCCTCGAGGCTCACGAGCGTGCCGGCATCGGTGCCCGTTGCGGAAAGCTCCCGACCGTCGACCAGGTCACCGCCCTCGACCCCGTCCTCGTCGGAGCCGTCTGGCTCGTCGGCTGATCGCTCGGCGAGTGCAACCGTGCTCGCCTGGGCGGCCCGCTCATGCTCCTGGCGAGACTCGTCGGACCCCTCGGACCCGGGCTCCCATTGCCGGTCGTCGAGGGACGCTGTGGTCGCCGACCGCTTGCCGGTCACCGTCGCCATGAACGCCGCCGTGCTGTTCGGCGGGGGAGGCTCGGTCGTGATCGCTCGCGCCGATCCTCCCGCCGTGGCTCGGGTGGTCGAGTTGGCGACCGCTGTGTCGTCGGCTTGGAGGCGCAGATCGCTGATCACGTAGAGGCCGAGGGCCGCCACGATGATCGCCGTGAGGAATCTCACGATGAGCTGCTCACCGCTCGTCAGTGCGCCGGCGAGGATCAAGCCAAGCGCTCCAAGGGCAATCAGAAGGAATACTCCAGAAACAATACGCTTCGTCATTGCGGTGGCCTCCATCCTCAAAACAATAGATGGAATTTGGCGAATGCGCATCCCCGGTTATTTAGCCTATTTGGACATCCTTGTTGAGGCTTATGCGTCCAAGACAGTTTTTTGGCTGGGATCGGCCACGATCGGCGGCTCCGTTGACCAGGGAAAATTTATCCAGAAGTCGGTCCTCTTCCAGACGAAGTCGCATTTTACCAGGCTGTGTGATTTTTCATACAGCACCGCGGTCATGCTTTCGGCCACGACATCTTGGCAGAATTCATGGACAACTTTGAGGGTATGACCAGTGTCTGCGACATCGTCGACGACCAATATGCGTGCATCTGCTAGGTCAAGCTTGTCCAAATATGGAGGAAGCATCACCGGCACGTCGAGCCGTTCGCCAACACCCGTGTAGAACTCGAGGTTCATGACGTACAGATTCTTCACCGAGAGCGCGTAACCGAGCGACCCGGCTGCGAACAGCCCACCCCGAGCGATCGCCAGGATGATGTCCGGCTGGAATCCGCTGGCGGCAATGGTTCTCGCCAGCTCGCGCACCGCCCTGCCATAGGTGGGCCAATCCAGCGTCTCGCGCGCCTCGAGCGGGCTGCCTGCCGGTTCCCCGGGGGAGTCGGTCACCTCTTACTCCTCTCGGCTCACCGGTTCGGGACCGGTGCTGACCTGAAGGCTGACCCGCGATGCACCGTTCGACAACGCGGCGTCGACAACCGCCCGGGCGATGTCGGCGATGTTGCTCGTCTTGGCCGTGACCGTGGTTCCGAACGGCCCCACGTCGACGTCGATGGCGGTGCCGCGGGCGGCATCGATCGACGCAGTGACGTGCGGGCCGGGCTTGGCTGGCACGAACGGCTCGACCGTGAACTCGAGAACGGCTCGGTCGGTCATGGCTGTCTCCCTTCGGACGGCGGATCAGGGGGCGGCGCGGGTGGCCGGTCGGGAAGCGCTCGCGTCGAGGCGTTCAGATAGTTGTAGACGGTGAACCGGCTGACCTGGAGGCGATCGGCGATGTCCTCGACCGCTCGTCGCAGGTTGAAGGCGCCGAGCTCCTCGAGCCGGCGGACCGCCTCCTGCTTGCCCGCTCGATTCAGTTCGTTGATCGGTCGCCCCAGCTCGCGTTCGACGGTGGTGACGAGCCGGTCGAGGGCTCCGTCGAGCCCGACCGATCGGTAGCCCCCGATGATCCGACCCTCCCATTCGAGCGCGATGTCACTGTCGGTGACCTCCTCGGGACCGACCAACGTGCCACCGAGAGCGGCGGCCAGGGGTTTGATCATCTCCAGCGCGGGATGCACGAATTCCGACCCTAGTTCCCTCCGAGGGTTCTCTCCTGGCCGAATTGCCATTACAGTCCGATGTCGACCTCATGTCGTTCCTTGTTGGAGGGGTAGCCAGCGGGAACAGCGGCCAGTCAGAGCACCCAGGCGGAGTCACGTGCACATCCGAACGCGTCGTAGCGGTCCAGAGCCACGCCCTCGGCCGCCGTTCGCGCCCATCGTCATCGTTGCGGTCACGTTGCTGGGCGCGTCCGCGTTCCCGTCGCAAGCCGACACGAGCACCTCGACGCCCGTCACGCCACCGACCACCGAGGGCTCGACCACCACCGCAGCCGAGACGGCAACGACCGCGCCCGGCTCGGCGATCACGCTGAGTGCCGAGGAGCGCGCGCAGCGGGCCACCGCTGCCGGCAACCTCAACGCGGCCCGAGCGGCGGACTCCGAGATCGCCGCCGCGCTGCAGAACATCAACGAGGCGGCGCAGGCCACCCAGTCGAAGATCGATCGCGCCGAGAGTCGTCTCGAGGTCGCCTTGAGCACACTGGAGACGGCCTCTGCCGAGCTGGCCGAGTCCGACGAGGAGCAGGCAGCGATCGAGGAGCAGCTCCGGTCGAAGGCCGTCGAGGGCTTCAAATCCGGCGCCGACGATTCGGGAGTGTTCTTCACCGACCGGAGCATGAACCAGACGCTCCGCCAGACGCAGCTCCTCCAGCAGGCCAACGCCTCCACGGCCGAGCTGCTCGAGGATCTGCGGGCCCTCCTCGAGGATCGCCGTGTCGCCCAGGCCGAGGCAGAGCAAGCCGCCTTCGATGCCGAGCGACTCGAGGAGGAGCTGACCGCCGAGCTCGAGATCCTGCGGGAGCAGGAGGGGGTGCAGCTCGGGCTCCGGGCCGAGGCCCAGGCCAGGATCGCCCGATGGGAGAGCGAGCTGACGGCCTATGCCGCCGAGGACGCAGCGATCCAGCGGCTGATCGCCGAGGGCAGCTCGGCGCCCGCCGTCGCCCCCCAGCCCCGCGAGCCGTCGGTCCTCGGCTACCAGTGGCCGGTGATCGGTCGGGTGACGAGCGGCTTCGGTTACCGCATCCACCCGATCTACGGCACGAGGAAGCTCCACTCCGGGGTCGACGTCGGCGCCGCCCGCGGTACACCGATCTCCTCCACCTTTGCCGGGGTCGTGATCTACACCGGCTGGCGCGGCGGGTACGGCAATACGGTCATCGTCGACCACGGCGGGGGTCTCACCAGCCTGTATGCCCACATGAGCGAGATCGGGGTCTCCAACGGGGCGGCTGTCGAGCGGGGCGACGTCGTGGGGTTCGTCGGGGCGACCGGCACCGCGACGGGCAACCACCTCCACTTCGAGATCCGGTTCAACGGAACAGCGACCGACCCGGCCCCCTACCTCCCCTGACGTCGACGGCTCGTTCCTCGGATCGGGGGCCGTCCGGTCGAGGGCCTTCTCGGAGCCGTTCTCAGGCGGCGGTGACCGTGATCTGGTGCCAGCCGGTGGCTCCGCTCGGAGCCGGAGGCGCGAGCTCGGAGGTCTGGGTGTAGCCGCTGGCATCGGTCGCCCTGACCCTGATCAGGTGGCGGCCTTCGGTCGCCGTCCACCGCAGCACCCACTGCCGCCAGGCATTCGTTCCGAGCGACTCGCCCAGCTCGGCTTCCTGCCACTCGTCGTCATCGATCTGGACCTCGATCCGCTCGATGCCGATGTGGGGAGCCCATGCCACCCCCGCGATCGGCACCTCCGCCCCAGCGGTGACGGGCGTGCCGGTGCGGGGGGTGTCGATCCTCGACTGCGTCTTGACGGGTCCCAGCTTCGACCAGCCGCGGGGTATCCAGTAGCCGTCGAAGTCCTCCAGCGTTGTCAGCTCGATCTCCGAGACCCACTTGGTAGCCGACACGTAGCCATAGAGGCCCGACACGACCAGCCGGGCCGGGAATCCGTGACGGAGCGGAAGCGGCTCGTCGTTCATGGCGATCGCCACCATCGAGGTCCGGCCGTCGTAGGCCACCTCGGTCGGAAACCCGCAGCTCCATCCGTCCACCGAACGGCTGGCGATCTGTGTCGCCCCTGGTCGGATGCCGGCCTCCTCGAGCAGCTCGGTCAGGGGGACGCCCTGCCACACGGCATTGCCAACGAGCTGGCCGCCGACCTCGTTCGACACGCACGACAACGTCACCGGCTCGACCATCGTCGCCCGATCGAGGAGCTCCTGATAGGAGTAGCTGATCTCGTTGTCGACCATCCCCTTGATCCTGAGCTCCCAGTTCGCCGGGTTCACCTGCGGTGTGAGCACCGCGGTGTCGATCAGGTAGAACTGATCGTTGGGAACGATGAGGGGAGTGATCCCGGGCGTCGACGCGACGTCGGTCGTCCCGGCTGCGCTGATCTGGGCGCTGAGCTCGCTCTCGGCCAGCCTCGAGTCGAGACGCACCGCGTCGCGGGCGTCGGTGGCCGAGGATCGGGCCCTGATCACGTTGGCCCCGGCTGTGGCGATCGCGGCCGACGCCCCGACCGCCCCGGCGAGGTTGAAGAAGCCCCGCCGGGTGAGTGCGGGGTCGGTCGGGGACTCGGTGACGACCGCTTCGTCGGCGTCGCCGTGCTCGGGAGCTGTCACCGTCGCCTGCGGTACCGCCCGTCGCATCAGCGCGGCAAGCGCGGCGATGCCCGCGATCACGGCCGCCGCCGTGACGGGGATGGCGGCGCCCCACCCGCCTTGGGCGTCGGTGGCGATGGCGAGCAGGCCGATCAGCCCGAACGCGCCGATCCCCACGACCCCGGGCAGGAGGCGGCGGCGGGATGCAACCCCGAGGCCGATCGCAGCGGCGAGGGAGACGATGATCGTGCCCAGCACGAGCGCCGGCTTGTCGGCGAGGCCGAACACCGCCTTGCCGAAGTCGACGAACCAGGTCGGTGCGTTGTCGATGACCCGGTTGGCGACGGCGACGACCGGGCCCGGGCGTGGGGCCGCCAGTGCGCCGGCGAGCTCACCGATGCTGAGCGCGGCGGCCCCGGCCAGGAGCCCGGCGACACCGGCCCTGAAAGTGCTCGGCACGGGCCGTTCCGTCTCGGCGGCCGTCATCGATGCTCCGCACGGCACGAAACGCCTGGCCCCGGTCGTGCTGCCCTCTGCGGTCCGTACTTCGGTTTCATCTGCACTGTCTCTCCCCGGGGCTCGGTTTGCGAGATCGGCCCCCGTTCAGCTGTGCAACCATTTTGTCGGCTGTCGCCATCCCGGTCGGCACCGACCGTCGTTGGTTTCACCACATGTTCAGATCTCTGGCGGACCGGCGGTCTCGTCCGCGGATACCTTGACCGATACGTTGACCGAAGGCGTGCTCGCGGGGAATGCGCGGTCAGCCGTACCGGTTAGGGAACGCTATGCCCCCAATCCTACGCCCCGGACGACGCCGGAGCCTCGTCGTCGTCCTGGTGGTCCTGGCGGTGATCGCCAGCGCCTGCGGCGAATCGTCGAGCGATACCGCTACCGCTGCCCCCGCTTCCGTCGACGACGAAGCCACCGCCCCGGCCCGGGCCGAGAGCTCGACGACGACCGGCCGATCGACCGCCGTTGAGCCCGACGATGGTGGCGAGGGCGGAGATGATGCGGTCGCGAGCGAGTCCGACCCCGGCGAGAACCTCTTCCCCGACGTCGATGTCGTCAACGTGGCCGATGGCGCCACGATCAACCTGGCCGGCGAGCTCGGCGGTGGCGATCTCCCCGTTCTGCTCTGGTTCTGGGCGCCCCATTGACCCTTCTGCCGGGCCGAGGGCCCGGCCGTCGAGCAGTTCGCTCAGCAGCACGGTGACAAAGTCCGGGTCGTCGGCATGGGCGCCCAGGACAGCCTCGATCAGGCCGTCGAGTTCGTGGCCACCACCGGTGTCGAGACCCCGCTGATGCTCTGGGACACCGGCTTCGACTCCTGGATCTATTACGGGGTCAACGGCCAGCCGATCGCGATCCTCGTCGACGCCGATGGCAACCCGCTGCAGGGATGGAGGGGCCCGTTCGATGTCGACGAGGTGCTTCGGCTCGCCGCCGAGGTGTGAACGACGCCGACTTGCACGCCCCGCCAACGCGGTCGTCCCGGACCCGGCCGGTAGGGGTGGAGATCCCCGAGTAGAGGGCGTAGTCTGCTGCGGCCGGCGTCCCCGAGCGTTCCAAGGGAGATCCTCATGAAAGTCGTGGTCGATTTCGATCTTTGCGAGAGCAACGCCGTGTGCATGGGCATCGCCCCGGAGGTGTTCGAGGTGCGGGACGACGACTTCCTGTACATCCTCGACGAGCACCCTCCGCCCGAGCTCCACGACAAGGTGCGGGAGGCGGCCGAGCGCTGCCCGAAGCAGGCGATCAAGCTAGAGGACGACTGAGCGGCCGGCTCCACACCGAGCCGGCACGCCCCTCCGATGCAACGAGTAGCCGTCATCGGTGCGTCGCTTGCTGGGCTGCACGCCGTCCAGGCGCTGCGCCGTGGTGACTACGACGGGCATATCGTCCTCGTCGGCGCGGAGCCGCACTACCCGTACGACAGGCCACCGCTATCGAAGAGCGTGCTCACCGACGACAGCGTCGACGAGTCCCGGCTGCGGCTCCGGCCGGCGGCCGATCCCGACGCGCTCGGGGTCGAGTGGCGGCTCGGCTCGACCGCGGTGGGCGTCGACTCGCTCCCGACCGGCGACGGTCCGGCCCGGATCCGGCTCGACGACGGCCGCGGCAAGAGAGGTCCCGTCGTCGAGGCCGACGGCCTGATCATCGCCACCGGAGCCCGAGCTCGGCCCCTTCCGTCCTCCGAGGGCATCGCTGGCGTTCACCTGCTCCGCACGCTCGATGACGCTCTCGCCCTCCGAGCCGCGCTGATCTCCGAGCCCGGCCCGGTCGTCGTGATCGGCTGCGGCTTCATCGGCGCCGAAGTGGCCGCGTCGGCCCGCACCCGTGGGCTCGACGTCACGATCGTCGAGGCCGCGCCGGCACCGCTGCTCCGGGTCCTCGACGAAGCGGCGGGGATGGCGATCGCCGACCTGCACCGAGAGCACGGCGCCGCCGTCCACCTCGGTGTGGGCGTCGAAGAGATCACCACGGCCGAAACCGCGACAGGACCGAGCGTCGAGGCCGTGCGGCTCACCGACGGGACCTCGCTCCCCGCGGCCGTCGTCGTCGTCGGCATCGGCGTCATCCCCAACACGGAATGGCTCGAGAGCTCGGGCCTGGTGATCGACGACGGTGTCGTTACCGACGAGACGTGCCTCGCCGCTCCGGGCGTGGTCGCGGTCGGCGACGTCGCTCGCTGGCCCAACCGCCGCTTCGGCGGCCGGCTCTCCCGGGTGGAGCAGTGGGACAACGCAGTCGAGATGGGGAGCTACGGTGGATCCCGGCTCCTCGCCTGGGCCACCGGCCGACCGGTCGAACCGTTCGAGCCGGTCCCGTGGTTCTGGTCGGACCAGTATGACCGGAAGATCCAGCTGGCGGGCGTGCCGGCGCCGAACGCCGAGATCGTCCAGGGCTCGATCGCCGAGCGCCGGTTCGTACAGCTCTACACCGACGACGACGACCTGGTCACCGGGGCGCTCTGCTGGAACCGCCCCCGTCAAGCGATCATGGCCCGCCAGCTGATCGGTCAGGGGGCGAAGACCAGCGAGATCCGGGACGCGCTCAGCTGATGGCGATCGGGCAGCGCCGGTGAGCAGCGACCCCGATGCTGGAGGCGGGCCGACCGGAGGCGAGCTGGTCGAGGTCGTCGCTGCCGACGGCACGGTCGTCGACGTGGTGACCCGGGGCGAGATGCGAGCGAGAAACCTCCGCCACCGTTGCACCTACGTGTCGATCGTGACGAGCGACGATCGACTCATCGTCCATCAGCGGGCCGACTGGAAAGACGTCTTCCCTTCGTACTGGGACGTCTGCTTCGGGGGGATCGCCGGCGTCGGCGAGGCATGGGAGATCGCCGCCAGGAGGGAGCTCGCCGAGGAGGCCGGGGTGGACGACGTCGCTCTCACCGAGCTCGGCTCCGTCGCCTACGACGAGGACGACGGGAGGCTCGTCGGCCGGGTCTATGTCGCACGCTTCGACGGCGCGCTGAGCTGCCCGGACGGTGAAGTGGTCGCGGTCGACTCGGTCCCGTTGGCCGACCTCGACCGGTGGCTCGCTGGCCGGTCGGTCTGCCCCGATTCGGCCCAGCTGGCCCTGCCGCTGGTGCGAGCCCACCTCGAGAGCCAGCCTTCTTAACGGCTGCTTAACTTCTGCCGGCGGGGAAGCCTCCCGGTGCCGGGTGTGGTTCGGTTGAGCCGTGGCCTCCCTGTCGTGTCCACCGACTTCCCTCTCCCAACCGAACACCTCGTCGGCCCTCCGGCCGGATCCCTCGCCGTCTACTACGGTGACCGGCGTGACGTCCTTCGGGCCGCCCGACGTCCTGATCGTCGACGACGAGCCGCAGGTGCGCGAAGTCGTCGCCACCTACCTCGAGCGCGAGGGGTTCTCAGTCCGCTCGGCTGCCGACGGTCGAGAAGCCCTGGCCGAGATCGCCATGAAGCGTCCCGACGCCCTCGTCCTCGATCTGATGCTCCCCGAGGTGAACGGCCTCGAAGTGCTGCGGAAGCTCCGAGCCGGTGGTGACGAGGTGCCGGTGATCGTACTCAGCGCCCGGGGGACCGAGCCCGACCGGGTGGCCGGGCTGGAGCTCGGAGCCGATGACTACGTTGCCAAGCCGGCCTCGCCACGCGAGATCGCAGCCCGGGTTCGAGCCGTGCTGCGCCGGTCCCGCACAACCGGCCCTCGCACACTGTCGTTCGGATCGGTCGAGGTCGACGTCGGCTCCCGCCAGGTGACCAAGGCCGGCGAGCAGGTCGAGCTCCGACCCAAGGAGTTCGACCTGCTCGTCAGGTTGGCCTCGACGCCCGGCGAGGTCATGAGCCGCCAAGACCTGCTCCGCGACGTCTGGGGCTCGAGCTCGGAGTGGCAAGACCCGGGGACGGTGACCGTGCATGTCCGCCGCCTTCGGCGAGCGATCGAGAACGACCCGGCCAACCCCGATTTCATCGTCACCGTGTACGGCATCGGCTACCGCTTCGATGGCGACTGAGCATCGACGGAGACCGGGCTGACCCCCATGATGGGAGGATGATGTTCGACGTCGATCTGCCGACGGTGGCCATGCCGGTCATGGAGGATGGTCCCTCCGTCGTGCTGTTCGTCGCAGCCGTCGTCGCAGTGTCGCTCCTGGCCGCGGTTTCGCTGCCACCGCTGTTCCGCCGCTTGCCGCTGAAGTACGGCGTCCCGGCCCTCGCTCTGATCGGTCCGGTCCTGGCCATCGTTGGCAGCTTGATCGGGACCGGTGCCATGACGCTGTCGGGTCACGACATCTGGTACGCCCTGCTCGTCGCCTTCTGCACCGGGGCCGCGGCGATCGTGGTCGGTCTCCGCCTCGCCCGCCCGGTCGCCCGCGATCTCGACATCGTGGCCGGCGCGGTCGAAGCGGTCGCAGACGGCGACCGAGGGGCCCGTACCGGGATCGAGCGAGCCGACGAGATCGGGAAGCTGGCGTCCGCGGTCGACGAGCTGAGCCGGTCGCTGGCCAGAGCCGAGACCGAGCGGTCGGCCGCCGACGAGGAGCGCCGATCGGTCGTCAGCGCCCTCAGTCACGATCTGCGAACGCCGCTCGCATCACTGCTGGTCTCGGTCGACGCCCTCGCCGACGGCGTCGGCGACCCGGAGAACCACATCGGCGCGATGCGGGGCAATGTCCTGGCCCTCGAGCATCTCGTGGGAGACCTGTTCCTCCTCGCCCGGGCCGACTCGGGGAGCCTCGCCCTCGGGTACGAGGACCTCGACCTGGCGGAGCTGATCGATGAGGCGGTGGAAGCGGTAGAGCCGATCGCGTCGGTCAAGGGCGTGCTGGTCGAGGCCGAGCTGGCAGGACCCATACCCGTCATCGGAGACGATCGCGCCCTCGGACGGGTGTTGCGCAACCTGCTGGACAACGCGATCCGCCACTCACCCGACCAGGGTGCGGTCTCGATCCTCGATCGCTCCGAGGGCGACATCGCCCGCATTGCGGTCCTCGACGAGGGCGGCGGGTTCCCGGAGTCGTTCGTACCCCAGGCGTTCGATCGCTTCTCCCGGGCCGACGACGCCCGTAGCCGTCACGGCGGGGCCGGGTTGGGGCTCGCCATCGCTCGCACGTTGCTCGATGCCCACGACGGAGCGATCGAGATCATCCCGGGTGCGGGGGGAGTGGTCGTGGTCGAGCTGCCGCTCGCCGTGGGGCCGGATCGGGCGGACGGCGAGCGCCAGCCGGCGTCTCGCTCGCTGGCTAGACGGCCACCAGCCACGGCCGATGGTCGGGACCGACGGCGAGCTCGATCAGATCGGTGAAGGGGGCCGACGGTCCGCATCCGAGCTGGGATCGCAGCAGCGCTGCGAACGACTCGTACTGGCGGTTGGCGTCGAACAGGTTCCCGTTGGCGAGGTGGGCCTCGACGACGATGCGATGGGCGCTCTCGCGGAGCGGGTCGATCGCCACGGCGGCCAGCGCCAACTGGATCGCCTGAGCCATGCGGCCTCGCTTCAGGGCGATCACCGCACCCTCCTCCAAGGCGCCAAGCCGGAACTGACGCAATCGCTCGCGTTCGATCGTGAGCCAGTCGTCGTACCAGTCGGGCAGGAGGTCGGAGTCGAGGGCCTGGAACGGGAGCGCAGCGGCCACGATCGAGTCGTCGGCGGCGTCGGCCAGCTCGGCGATCCCGTGCCGGATATCGACCCAGACGTCCGGAGCAAGCCGGAGGTGGGACTTCGTGGCCACCACCAGCTCGGCTGGAACCTTGCCGAGGCGCCACAGGGCCGAGCGGAGGTTGGCCTTGGCCCGGTGCTCGTCGTTGCACGGCCACAACTGGAACGCCGTGTAAGACCGCTCAGCCCCTCGAGGAGTGAGGGCGATGAAGGCGAGGAGGCGTTGGGCGGCCGGGGTCACGTCGACGCCGGCTCCATCGATGATGAGCCCGAAGCCGCCGAGCAACCGTAGCTCGATCCGAGCGCTCTCCACTCGGTCCCGCACCTGGTTCCCCACGTCGTCCTCCTCGTCCGCCCTCGGTAGGCCTTCGAAGTACAGAGGGAACCTCGCCAGCAGAAATACACCGAAATCGAGACCGGGATCGGGTTGGGGATGATCCCGCGACACGGGAGCGTTGGCAGCCCGACCCGGCGAGGAGGCGACCGACGACGGTATCGTCGAATCGATGGTGACGGACTCCGACACCGAGCTGGTCCGGCAGCGGTTCACCCTCGGTCAGCAGTGGCCGACGATCGATCCGTTCCTGTTCGTCGCCCATCACGACGACGCCTACCCGGCCGGCACGAGCGATCTCGGCCCGGCAGCATCGCTGGCCGGGCGCCGCATCGGGATGGACTTCGATCTGGTCGACGGGTGGAACATGTACCACGGATCGACCGTTCCCGGGTTTCCCCAGCACCCCCACCGCGGGTTCGAGACGATCACCCACGTCCGGACCGGGGTCATCGATCACGCAGACTCGCTCGGAGCCACCGCACGATTCGGAGGGGGCGACACGCAGTGGATGACCGCGGGGGCCGGGATCGTGCACGCCGAGATGTTCCCCCTGCTCGACCCAGACGGCCCAAACCCGCTCGAGCTGTTCCAGATCTGGCTCAACCTGCCGGCCGCCGACAAGCTCGTCGAGCCCTACTTCACGATGCTCTGGAACGAGCGGACGCCGCGCCTGCACACCGAGACGGCGCCGAAGTCGTTGGCTGAGATCACCGTCATCGCCGGCCGTTTGGCGATCACCGGTGGCGAGCCGATCGAGCCGTTGCCTCCGCCGCCCGACTCATGGGCTGCCCGTCCCGAGGCCGACGTGGCCATCTGGCACGTCACCATCACCGGCGACGGCACACTGGACCTGCCACCGGCGGCCGGTCCCGGCACCCGGCGTACGCTCTATGTCTTCGGGGGCACGATCATGACGATCGGCTCGACCGACGGCGCCGAGGCGCCGAGCGAGCTCCCGGCCGGGACCGGGGCCGAGGTCGTCGCTGACCGCGCCCTGCGGCTCGGGGCCGAAGGCGGCACGGTCGAGGGCCTGCTGCTGCAGGGCCGACCGATCGGCGATCCGGTCGTCCAGCACGGCCCGTTCGTGATGAACGACCGGGCCGGAATCGTCCAGGCGTTCGACGACTACCAGCGGACCGGCTTCGGCGGCTGGCCATGGCCCAGCGACGATCCGGTACATGATCGGGCCGCTGGACGTTTCGCTCGCCACGCCGACGGGCGCCTGGAGCGGATGGGCTGAGCCGGCTCCTCATGCGTGCTCACGCCGGTCACGTGACGACGCCGCGACGGCGCAGGTCGCCGATGACCGAGCCGAGGCCGATCTCGGCGAGTACCTCATCGGTGTGCTGGCCGAAGGTCGGCGAGGGGCCGGCGATCCGGGTCGGGGTCCGCTCCATCAGGAACGGCATCCCGACGGTGCGATAGCTACCGAAGACCGGGTGCTCGAGATCGGTCACGAAGCCGTTGACCTCCGCCTGCTCCTCCCTGATCGACTCGACCGGGGTGTTGTACCGGCTCGACGGCACGCCAGCCTCTCGCAAGACCTCCAACCAGTCGGCAGTGCTCCTGGAGCGGAACACCGCCTCGGCCGCGGCCACGACGGTCTGGAACCCTGGATCCTCGACGGCGCTCGGATCGCTGGGACGGGCGACACCGGTCACCTCGTGGAACTTGGCGATCAGGCCCGCGCTCAAGCCCGCAATCGCGATCAGCCCATCGCTGGTCCCGTAGTGACGGAAGTAGAGCTGGAAGGCTCCCTGCCCGGCCAGCACTCGGGTCTCGTACAGCTCTCGCTGGCCGTCGAAGTCCACGCCGGCGGAGCGGAGGTGGCGGAGGTCCTCCTCGAACTCGGCGATCGGCTCCCGATCGACCGCATCGAAGAAGCCGACGATCGGGGTGCTCAGCCCGAACGCCGTCCCGAGCAGCGACGTGTCCACCCGCTGGCCCTCGCCGGTCAGGTCGCGGTGCCGCAGCGCGGCGACGGCGGCCAGCGCCGACACCATGCCGGTGCCGAAGTCGTTGACCGCCGGTCGGGTCGGGAGCGGGACGCCGCCGCTCGAGCGGTTCATGATGAACCCCATACCGCTGAACGCCTGGACGAGCACGTCGTACCCACCCTGCTCCGCATCCGGCCCGTCCGGGCCGAAGGCGGTGTGGACGACGTAGACGATGGAGGGGTTGCTCTCCTGCGCCGATCGATAGTCGATGCCGAACCGCTCGAGGTCGGATTGCTTGAACGCGACGAGGGCGATGTCGGCCCACCGGAACAGCCCGTCGAGCACGTCAGCCGATCCGGGAGCGTCGAGGTCGAGGGCGAGCGCCCGCTTGCCCGGGTTGATCGTGGCGTAGGCCTTGGACTCCAGCGGGCCGAGCTGAGCGAGACGACGCATGGCGTCGCCCCCCGGCGGCTCCACCTTGACCACGTCGGCTCCCATACCGGCGAGCAGGCGCCCGCAGTAGGGGATCGCTGCGTTCTGGGCCAACTCGACGACCCTCGTGCCCGCCAGCGCACCGGTGCCGGCCTGGGGGACGGCGTCGTCAGCGGTCACGCCAGGCGGGCCTTGACGAGATCGGCCACCGCCCGGCCATCGGCCCGTCCAGCCACCTTCGCCGTGATCGCCTTCATCGCCTGGCCCATGTCGGCCATCGTCGACCAGCCACCCTCGACCAGGGCCTCGGTGACCAGCGCGTCGAGCTCCTCGGCGGTGAGCGCAGCCGGCAGGTAGGCCTCCAGCACCTGCTTCTCGGCTCGCTCATCAGCGGCTCGATCCTCACGCCCGGCTTCGTCGAACGCCTCGGCCGCCTCGACCCGTCGCTTGACCTGGGCGGCGATGACCTTCTGGACCTCGTCGTCGGACAGGGTCTTCGCCTCCGGTCCGGCCACCTCAGCCTCCTGGACGGCGGCGATGACCGACCTCAACGAGCGCAGCGTGAGCTGATCCTTGGCCTTCATGGCCGCGGTCATGTCCTGGCGGATCGTGTCGATCAACATGATGGCCATTCCTAGCAGCCTCCGGCCACGGGGAGCGAGCGAGAACCACCCCCCGCCTCCCCTCTGGCGGGCGAGGC
>JAOTYQ010000784.1 GCA_029861725.1 Acidimicrobiia bacterium
AAGGAGGCTGCCGTCGGGAACGTCGGGGTAGATGGGCCGCCCGGTGAGCACCTTGTGCATCGTCGCCCCGAGGGCCCAGATGTCGGTCGCTCGCGACGCCGCCTGGCCCTGGATGAGCTCGGGCGCCAGGTACTCGATCGAGCCGATGTGATCGAGTCCGGTCACGGTCTGGCCCGGCTTGAGCACGTGGGACAACCCGATATCGCCCAGCTTGGCCCGGTCGCCGTCGATGAGGACATTGCCCGGCTTGATGCTGCGGTGAGCCAACCCGGCCTCGTGGAGGGCGTGAGCGGCGAGCGCCGCGTCGGACAGCGCCGACAGGACCGCCGCCCGGCTGAACGGGCGGGCGGGTTGGGCCAGCGAGCCGTCGGGGAAGTACTGGCCGGCGTAGTAGAGCATGCCGCCCTGCTGGCCAACGTCGTAGAGGGGTACGAGCTCGGGCGAAGGCACAGACGAGTAGTGGCGGAGCTCGGTCGACAGGCGCTCGAAGTCGACGTCGGTGGCATTGTGGACGAGGGTCTTGACCGACACGTGATCGACGTCGAGTCCGAGCCGGGCCGGGCAGCGGGCCATCCAGCACGATCCGTGGCTCCCCTCGCCGAGCAGCTGGACGAACTCGTAGTCGGCGATGCCCGACATCATCGCCCCGGCCTCCGTCCGGTTGCGTTCGAGCTGGGGCTCACAGGATGCGACCCCCGTTGAACCGCCAGCGGGGCAGCAAGACCCGAATCGGGCCCAGCGCCACGAGCCAGACGATGATCCACGTGCTGTAGAAGTGGAGGAAGAACGTGACCGGGCTCGGACCGGACAGGATGATGCTGTCGACGGCGAGGAACGTCAGCAGGCTCTCGGGGATACCGACCACGAGCGCCAGCAGGATCGGCCAGTCCTTCTCCCACCGGTACTGCTGGAAGAAGTGGTAGACGAGCTCCCACCCGACGCCGAGCACAGCCACCAGGATCAGGGCGAGGATCGTGGCCGCGTAGGTCTCACCGATCGTCGCGCCGCGCTTCGGCAGCACCGGCACGACCAGGATGGTCCACATCAGGCCGACGGTGCCGAGCAGGAAGATCCGGGTCTGGATTCGTCCCAGAAGGGTTGGCGTCATCGAAGGTCTTTCGAGGGGGTCACGACCGGCGGCGCTGGCCGGCCCCGGACATCGTAGCCATCAGTTGGGAATCGGTCGGTCCCGCATCCACCGGTACCACTCTCGCACCGAGCGCCACGATCCGATCCGGCCGCCGAACCCGATCGATGCGAGGTCGTCGGCGATCCGGATCGCGGCGTACTGCAGCCCGAGGAACGAGTCGACCCCGGCGTAGTAGCCGCCGAGGGTCGCGGTGCCCGACGCGTACAGCCGGCCGGGATCGTTGCGGGTCCCCCGCACCTCGAAGCTCGGTTCAACGTCGAGGCGGCCGAACGGGTTCCGGGCGGCTCCCGCGTGCGAGAGGAGGTCGGCCAGGAGCCGGTGCTCGGAGATGTCGGACTCCAGCCCGGTGGCGTCGATGATGAAGTTGGCCCCGAGCTGGATCGACCGGTGCTCGGGATCGACGATCGTGGTGGTGATCGTCTGGTTCGGGCCCGGCTCGACCGAGGCGACCTTCCCGATCCACTGCTGGTAGTAGCCGCCCTGGCGGCCATGCTCGAGCAGGTCCTCCCACGGCCGGCGAAACGGGGTGTTGGTGCCGCCCATCCGCTGGATCAGGTCGGCCCGGGCCGGGCCTTCGAGCGCTTCGAGCCGGTCCTTGAGCTGGCCCCCCCACGCCGCTTTCGGGAAGTTGAAGCCCTGGTAGGCGAAGCCGTTGCGGCCGGCCCGACGGAACTTGGGGTCGTCACCCTGGGGGCTGTGCACGTAGTTCCGGAACAGGTGGAGCACGGTGGTCTTGGCACCCCGTTGCTCCCGATCCTCGAGCAGCCTGACCAGGATCCGGGAGGCAACGATCCCGCTGCCCCGCACCATCACGGTGCTCGGTCGGCGGAGCAGCTCCTCGTACACGTAATCGTGTGGCTCGTAGGCGTTGACGACCCGGCTGAAATCGTCATGGGTCTGGCGGTACTGCTGGAGGTCGGGGAGGAACTTGACCCCGGGGTAGCCGACCGCGAGGTGGACATGGCTCGATCGGTACACGATCCGCTTCGTCGGCGCGAAGCCCGGCGGCGGCCTCGTTCCCCGGGGCGGCGTTAGCACGGTGAAGTAGCCCCCGCCGTGTCGAGGCCGGACCATTCGGACCACGCCCTTCACCGTCATCTGATCCCAGCCGATCCTGGCCACCTCCTTCGCCACCGAGTCGTAGACCTGGCCGGACCGGGGGGTGTAGAAGTCGGCGAACAGCGGCTCGACCAGCACGTTCAGCAGCGGTGACAGCTTGGCTCTGAGGCCCTTGGCCGCCAGGGCCTCCCGGAGGGCATAGCTGGGAAAGCCCCAGATGTTGTCCATCGTCGACGCCGAATCCGATCGGAGCCGCTCGTGCCCTGGGATCTGGGAGTTCTCGGCCAGGAACTTGTAGGTCTGCTCCGGACGGTCGATCGTCGTCAGGACACGGATGGCCGAGGACGGGATGCCGGCGATGCGGAGCACGTCGACCATGGCCAGCGACCCGAGCCCCCCGCCGACGGTCACGAACGGCACGTCGATCATCT
>JAOTYQ010000184.1 GCA_029861725.1 Acidimicrobiia bacterium
CGGTCTCGGACGATCCGGACAGCGATATCGACTATCTCTTCGCCCAGGTCGCGATCGACGAGGCGGTCGTCGACTACCGGGGGAACTGTGGCAACCTCACGACGGCGGTCGCCCCGTTCGCCATCGACGAGGGCCTGATCGCAGCCGCCGACGAGCAGGTCTCGGCGATCGTCCGCAACCTCAACACCGGGGTGCGGGTTCGCGCTACCGTCCCGGTCGAAGGCGGGCGAGCCGCCGCAGCCGGCGATCTTGCCATCGCCGGCGTCCCCGGAACCGGACCGGCGATCACGACCGACTACCTCGACCCCGGCGGGTCGGTCCTGGGATCGGTGCTGCCCACCGGGAAGGCATGCGACCGGATCGACGCCGGCGGTTACGGCGTCGTCGAGGCATCGATCGTCGACGTCACCAGCCCCCACGCCTTCGTCCGGGCCGCCGATGTCGACGTCGACGATCTCCGCCAGCTGGAGGCGGTGCGCGCCGCGTGCGGCGCAGCGGTCGGTCTCGACTCGCTCGCCGTGCCCCGTCTGGCGATCGTCGGGCCACCGGCCGAGGGCAGCGATGGAGCCCACATCGAAGGTCGAGCGACGTCGATGCAACGACTCCACCACGCCTTCCCGATGACTGGAGCTCTTTGCACAGCGGCCGCCGCCCTGATCCCGGGCACGATCGCCAGCGAGGTCTCGCTCCACCACCCCCCGAGATCGCGTGAGTTGACCGCACAGGTTGCGGTCAACTCACGCAAGAACGCTGGGCCGGCCCTCGACGAGGGAGCGGCTCCGACTACGATCCGGCTCCGGCACCCGAAGGGCGTGGTCGAGGTCCGGGCCGAAGTCGACGGCGAGACCGTGCGCTCGGTCGGCGTGACTAGCACGGCACGCCGCTTGCTGCGGGGCGAGGCGTTCGTGGTGCTGCGATGAGCGCCGCACCGCCCGAGCCGGGTCGAGGCCAACTGGCGGGGCGGGGGTAGCGCGTTGACGCCGGGGGCCCGCTTCCGGGAGCTGCTGACGGAGCCGGGGATCGTCGTGGCCCCTGGCGCCTACGATGCCATCACAGCCCAGGTGATCGCTCGCCATGGCTTCCCTGCTCTATACATGACTGGAGCAGGAACCGTCAACGCCCACCTCGGGGTGCCCGACATCGCCCTCGGCACGCTGACCGAGCTGGTCGAGAACGCTGCCCGGATCGCCGACGTGGTCGACCTGCCGGTGATCTGCGATGCCGACACCGGCTTCGGCAACGCCGTGAACGTGCTGCGAACCGTGCGAGCGTTCGAGCGGGCCGGCGTGGCCGGCATCCACATCGAGGATCAGGAGAGCCCCAAGCGGTGTGGTCATCTGGCCGGGAAGCGGATCGTGCCGATCGAGGAGATGGAGGGTAAGGTCAGGGCGGCCTGCGACGCCCGCCGGGACGACGACTTCGTCATCATCGCCCGGGTCGACGCCGCCGCGGTCGAGGGTCTGGACGCTGCGCTGGAGCGGGCCGCCCGCTACGTTGCCGCCGGAGCCGACCTGATCTTCGCCGAGGCCCTCACGTCGGTCGACGAGCTCGGGGCATTCGGCTCCGCCGGCATCGGGGCCCCACTGCTCGCCAACATGACCGAGTTCGGCAAGACCCCGTACCTGAGCGTCGACCGCTTCGACCAGCTCGGCTTCGACGTCGTCATCTTCCCGATGCTCGCGTTCCGCATGATGCTCGGAGCGGTCGAGGCCGGCATGGCCGAGCTAGCGGCCACCGGCACCCAGCGAGGGCTGCTCGATCGTATGGCGTCCCGGGCCGAGCTGTACGACCTCGTCGACTATCCGTCGTGGGAGGCGGCCGAGCGCCGGTACCTCGGACCCCCCGAAACTGCTTGAGCTCTCGACCCGCAGGCGGAATCGGGCCTGGTGCGGGGCCTGCGCTAGCGTTCGGCATGGCTCAGATCGCATTGCGGCCGGACACAAGCGGCTACCGGCCCGAGGGAGCCGAGCGCGACCGCATCCAGTCGCGGACACTCAAGGTGCTGATGAGCAGCCAGGTGTTCGGCGGCATGGGCTTGGTGGCGGGCTACATCCCCGCTGCGCTGCTGGCCAAGGAGATCACTGGGAGCCCGACCCTGGCCGGGCTGGCGGCCGCCATGCTCTCGGTCGGATCGAGCGGCGCCTCGTTTCCCCTGGCCAGCTACATGTATCGGAAGGGCCGCCGGCCGGGGCTGCGGATCGGGTACCTCGTCGGCGCGGCCGGTGCCGTCGCCGCGTTCGCTTCCGCCGTGATGTCGATCTACCCGCTCCTGCTCATAGGGGTCGCCCTGATCGGCACCGGCAACGCCTGCAACCTCGCCGCCCGGTACGCCGCCGCCGACTTGGCCGGGGAGGACCGGCGGGCCCGCTCGATCGGGGTGATCGTCTGGGCGTCGACCGTGGGCTCGGCCTCGGGCTCCTATGTCGCGCTGGCCCTCGCCACCGGGGTCGCGGCCGCCGTAGGCTTGCCGGCGCTGAGCGGTCCGTACGTCCTGTCGCTCGCCGTGTTCGCCATAGCGGCGATGATCGTCCACACCCAGCTCCGGCCCGATCCGCTCGTCGTCTCCGGTGGCATCAACACCGCACACCGGACCGAGACCAAGCGGGCCGAGCTGCGGCGGGCGACTGGCTTGATCCTGGCCAACCCTCGGGCCCGGATCGCGGTTGCGGCGATGATCACCGCCCAGATGGTGATGGTCGGTGTCATGACGATGACGCCGATCCATATGGACGACGGCGGCCAGAGCGCGTCGACGATCGGGTTGATGATGACGATCCACATCTTCGGGATGTACGCCTTCTCACCGATCATCGGGCTCCTGTCGGATCGGTTCGGTCGCTTGCCGATGATCGCCGTCGGGGCGGTGCTGCTGATCACGGGAGCGGAGTTCGCAGCCCGCACGTCGGCCATCCACGCCCCCGGCGTCATGGTCGGCAACTTCCTGATCGGGCTCGGTTGGGGCTTCGGGGTCATCGCGGGGTCGAGTCTCCTGACCGAGGCGTTCCCGATCGAGCAACGGGTCAGCGTGCAGGGCACGGCCGACCTGGCGATGAGCGGCTTCGGAGCGACCGGGGGCCTCGTGTCGGGCGCGATCGTGGCGCTGCGCAGCTACGCCGACCTCGGTCGCTATGCGATCGTCGTGGCCGTCGTGCTCCTGCTGGCGACGATCTGGCATCGGGTCCGCGCCGAGCAGGTCCCGCTCGTGGCCCGATCGGCCATCGGTCGCAGCTCCTGAGGGTCCGACGGCTGCGACCGTCGATGCTGGCCGGCGCTGGGACTGCGGCCGGCTACGGTGCCTCCATGGCGACCGACGACGAGAAGGCCGAGGCCCTCCGCAAGCTGGAGGGAGAGCACGCCAAGGTGATGTCGAGCCTGGGCGACGTCTGGGTGCGGGTGGAGGCGGTGCGGACGTCGAAGCCGACCGACAACCTGCACGACCTGCTCGGCGACTTGGAGAAGGCGGTCGACAAGGTCCGCAGTGGTGGCCTGTTCGGATCGGGAGCCAAGTCGCATCGCAGGGCGCTCGAGGCATGGCAGGAGCTCGACGTCCACGACGAGCGCTGACTCCGGAGAGCCGACCTCGGGAGCCGACGAGCGGGGATTCGGGCTGGCCCCTCAGGGCTTCGGACGCACGTGAACCTTGATCGAGCGGCTCGACTTGTCGAGGGCGGTGGCGAACGCGTCGTTGATCTCCGGCAGGTCGAACCGGTGGGTGATCAGCGACCGGGCCGGATCGGCGTTTTCGGCGACGATCTCCAGCGCCCGCTGGTAGTCCGCCTTGCCGTCGCTCCGGGCGTAGGTCATCGAGCCCACGATCTCGATCTCCTTCAACGCGAGGTGCAGCGCATGGATCTCGGTCGTCGGCGAGCTGAACACGCCGAGCACCAGCAGGCGTCCCTTGGGCCGGATCAGCAGCTGGGCCTGACGGAGGGTGTCACCCTTGCCGCCGACCGTCTCGACCGCGACATCGATGGCCCCGCTTCGTCGCAGCTCCCGCATCCGCTCCTGGCCTGCATCGTCCTCGCCGATCACCTCGGCGGCCCCGAGGCGGAGGGCGGCATCGCGCTGGTGCGGGTGGCGGGCGAGCACGATCGGGTTGGCCCCACTGGCGCGGGCGGCCAGGACGGCCGTGAGCCCGATCGTTCCGGCGCCCACGATGAACACCGTCTCCCGGCCTCGTAGGTGCACCTTGTCGAAGCCGTGGACCGAGCAAGCGAGCGGCTCGGCGAGGGCCGCGACCTCGGCGCCCAGCCCGGTCGGCACCGGGAACACCGTCTCGGCCGGTACCAGCGCGTAGTCGGCGAAGCCCCCATCGGCGTTCTCGCCGACCAGCCCGCGATCGGCGCACACGTGGTAGTCGCCCGAAGCGCAGAACGGGCAGAGCCCGCACCGCAAGAGCGGCTCGATACCGACCCGGTCGCCCTCTGCAACGTGGCGGACGTTGCTCCCGGCGGCGGTGACGATACCGGCGAACTCGTGGCCGGGGGTCAAGCCCATCTCCGCCGGGAAATCGCCCCGGAAGAAGTGCAGGTCGGAGCCGCACACGCCGGCGCTCTCGACCTTGATCTGGACCTGATCGGACCCCGGGTCGGCGACCGGTCGCTCGTCGACCTCGAGGCGGCCGACATCGGCCCAGCGTGCGGAGCGGGCGAGCACTGGCATCGGACCGAGCGTAGGTCAGCGCTGTGGTTGGTGACGAGCGGGCTCAGTCGTCGACGGTGAAACCGACGTGACCGAGCGGCTCGCCGCGGTGGAGTGAGCAGGGTGAACTCCCGAAGGAGCCGCCCCGCACGCAACCCGCAGGGTTGCCTTCGACTCAGCCAGGGAGGGGTCGGGCGGACTCGGCGAGGCTGGCCCAGGCGTCGCCATTGGCGTGGAGGCGGTCGAGGACTGTGGTGATCGTGTAGCGGCGGGCGTCGATCGTCGGGTCTTCGAGCTCCGACCAGTCGATCGGCGTCACGACCGGTGCCCCCTCGATTGCCCGGACCGAGTACGGGGCGGCGAACGTCGCCGGATAGTTGTTGCGGCCGAGATCGAGGTAGATCCGATCGCCTCGCTCCGCCTTCGAGAACTCGGTCGTCAGGTCGTCGGGGAACCGGTCGATCAGCAGCGTCGACAGAGCCCGCCCGAAGCGCTGGCTGTCCGACCAGGAGGCGGTCGGCTCGATGGGAGCGACGATGTGGATCCCCTTCGACCCGGTCAGCTGGACGAACGCCACGAGCCCCGCTCGCTCCAGCGACTCCTTCACCCCGAAGGCCACCCGCTGCAGCGGCTCGATCTCGTCGGTCGAGGGGTCGAGATCGACGACGTAGAGATCGGGATGGTCGAGGTCCGGACGGCGGGCCAGGCCCACGTGGGTGGTGATCACGTTCTGCTGGGCGAAGTACACGAGGGTCGCCGGGTGGTCGACGACGCTGTGGCGGATGACACCGCCCTTCTTGGTGAGCTCCACCCTCGGGATCCACTCGGGATAGTGATCAGGGGTGTGCTTCTGGAAGAAGCTGTCGCCCTCGAGGCCGTTGGGGTGGCGGACGACCGTCGCCGGGCGATCCCTGACGTGCAGAACCATGGTGGGGCCGACCGCTGCGTAGTAGCGGGCGAGATCGGCCTTGGTGATGCCGGATACGGGGAAGAGCACCTTGTCGGGGTTGCTGATCTCGACGGTCCGGCCGTCGACGGTGAGCTCGATCTTCGCGGTCGCCGCCACCGCCCAACTTTAGGTCAACCGGCATCGTGCCGGTGGCGGTCGTCGCCCGGCATCGGTTCACCGCGGTCAGCGGCAGGCCGATCGGTCGCTCGACGGTTGTGAGGGGTCAGCGCCTTGACCGCCATATCGGCTTCGGCCTCCGAGCCGACCAGCGACGGACTGCCGGTGGCTGTCGGCCGCCGGTCACCGGCCGGTGGGGTAGTCCCCGGCGCAACCGCGCCCTTGCCGAGCGCGGGTCGGGGCGTGATCTTCCATTGGCGGTCGCGCATGAGCTCCTTGATGTGGGCGGTGCGGGCGATGACGTTCTTGATCTCGGTGTAGAAGAGCAGCGAGCCCAGCCCGAAGAGGGCGAACCAGGTCCAGTGCCGGCCGATCGACGGGTGAGCGAGGCGCCAGCCGTACCACGCCTGGACCGGGCCGGCGACGAACGTCAGGATGCTGGTGATCACGAAGATCGGGATGAACCAGTCGAAGTCGGAGGCCCCTGTCAGCAACCAGAAGAGGAACAATGGCACCATCTGCAGCGACACCCAGGGGTACAGCTCACGCCAGCCGAGCAGGTAGCCGATCCCGAACCGCTGCCTACCGCTCACCGCGGCCCGGAGGTTGGCGACGAGGTGCCGGAGCGAGACCTGCGACCATCCCTGGGCCCAGCGGAGGCGCTGGTCCCAGAGCGCGCGGGCCGTCACCGGAGCCAGCTCGGTCGAGACGAGCCGGGGATCGGAGACGATCGTCTCGCCCGATCGGAGGATGCGCATCGACGAGTCGATGTCCTCGGTGAGCATGAACCCCCGCATCCTCGTCCGCTGGAGGAGCGATGTGCGCCAGTAGCCGTTCGATCCGCCGAAGATGCCGAACTGGTGGAGACGGGCTCGACCTGGATGGCTGACGGCGTAGATCACCTCGAACTCGGCGGCGACGAGCCTCGTCAGGAGGTTGGTGTCGCCGTTGCGGATCACGCAGTGGCCCTGCACGACCCCGACCCCGGAGGCGAGCCATCGCCAGGCCCGCTCGAACGACCCGGCCGCCGGGTGGTGGTCGGCATCGAACATGCCGACGAACTCACCCCGAACCCGGGCCAGGGCGGCGTTGACGTTCTGAGCCTTCGATACGGAGCCGACGATCGCCAACGGCTCGAAGCGGTCGTCTCGGGCGGCGATCGCCTCCAGCTCGTCCTCCACCCCGAGTCGCCTCGGCGTGTTGTAGGCCAGGATGACCTGCAGCCTCGGGTAGTCCTGGGCTAGGACGGCCTCGACCGTCGCCACGATCGTGTCGGCCTCGTTCGGCAGGTAGGCGGCGATGATCGCGGTCGCCAACGGCCGTTCCGCCTCGGGCGGCGGTGGTGGCTCGGCTGGCCTGGCCGCCGCGGCGCTCTCGGCCACTATGGTTCCAGACGTGACGAGCAGGGCGACGAGCACGACCAGGTAGAGAACAGCCGACACGTCGATCCCGATCGTGGCCAGCATCAGATAGGTGACGAGCGGGCCGCCCAGTAGCAGCGCCTGCTGCAGCAGCACCTGCAACGGTGTCCGGAGCCGGCCGAGAGCCCGGATGAGCCCGGAGCGACCGGGTACCGCCTCCGACATGACGGGCCGCCACCTGGTCGGGTGGAGATCCCGCTGGTCTGCTTGCACGTCGAGCGCCGTCCTGGCCCGGTCCCGCAGCGCGTCGACCGTCAGGTCGGGAACGGTCTCGGTGTAGCCGACGATCGGGGTGAGCCGGACCGGCTCGCCCAATGCGGTGAACGGGGCGTCGTAGATCAATCGGCTCAGGCGCTCGAACCGGACCTGGGTCCCCCGACGGTCCGTCCCCGGGAGGAGCAGCCCGACGACCCCCTCGGAGAACCCCACGAAGTCGAGCGTTCGGCTGTCGCGCTGGATCAGCTCGACCACCTGGGCGATGATCTCGTCACGAGCACGGAAGCCGCGGGCGATCTCGATGCCCGGGAGCTCCTCCAACGCGAGGTAACCCAGCGCTCCGTGACGACCGCCGCGACTGACCCGCTCCAGCTCGCGAGCCAGCTGCTCCTCGAAGGCGTCGGGGGCGAGCGCACCCGTCACGGGATCCTCCAGGAGCTGGTCGCGGGGGAGAGGAGGACGGTCGAGCCGGGCCCGGAGCCGAGGGATCAGCTCGGTGGGACGGGCCGAAGTGGCGATGACGTCGTCAGCCCCCGCTGCGAACGCGTCGATCGTCAACCGGTCGTCGATGTCGGGGGCGAGGCACACGATCGGGACCCTCCGGCCGGCCGGCTTGCCGCGAATTCGGTCGAGGAGCCCAAGCCCCCGCCGGCCACGCCCGCCGAGGATCAACAGGAGGAGGTCGGGCGGGGCGGCGTCGAGCAGCTGGATGGTGTGGTCCTCGCTATCGGGTGTGAGCGCTGACCAGCCGACGGCCCGGACGAGAGCAGCCAGAGTGGCCTGGTGGGGATCGGCCGAGGGGACCGTAGCCGCCGACCGGTCGGTGGTCACGATCAGCACCGACTCCGTGCGAGCCGGCCTCGCCCGCAGGTGTCGTTCGCTCGGACGGGCAGCGGTATCGAGATCGGCGTCGCCCATCCCCGGATCCGTCGGCCGCCCCGCCACTGAGTTGAGAGCCGACGTTGCCGCCTGACGACAGCGGTCGACCGACGGGTCAGCGACCCTCGCCCGAGGCTTCCTCCAGTCCGAGCCGGTGGGCGATATCGAGCCAGCATGCGGCCGGTTGGCTGATGTCGAACCAGAGGGCGTCGATGCCGACCGCAAGGGCGCCCTCGACGCTGAGCGGTTGGTCGTCGACGAACAGAACGCGGTAGGGATCGTGGCCGGTCTCGCTCAGCGCCCAGGTGAAGGCCCGCCGATCCGGTTTCAGGATCCCTAGGTCCGAGCAGTCGAACACCCGGTCGACCTGGGCCAGCACGCTGATTCCGGCCTCCCACTCCGAACCGTGAAAGGTTCGCAGGTCGTTGGTGAGGATCGACACACCGATCCCGGCACCGAGCGCGGCGGTGACCACCTCGGCGCATCCGGGCCGGATCAGCTCGTCGGACGGCGGCCAGTAGATGAGCCGCATGTAGTCCTCAAGGCTGAGCGACCGCCCACCGGCGGCCCCCACCTCAGCCGCCCGGGCCCTCCAGTAGTCGCGCTCTCGCAGCTCCGCCCCCGCCGTCAGTTCCCGCCAGAGTGGGTCTGACGGGGGGTCGAGCGGACCCAACCAGGTGAACGTGCCCGGCGGCAGGCCCAGCTTGGCTTCGGCCACGTGGTGCAGTTCGACCGGGTTCAGCAAGCACACCCCGCCGAAGTCGAGCAGCAGGAGATCGTAGGGTCGGGGGCCGGCCAACTTGGTCTCAGACGGTTGCGGGTGGGTCATCTCGGTGCCAGGTTCGGGCGTGGTCGAGGAGGCGCTGCCGCAACGGCTGCTCCGGCTCCGGAGCGGGGAGCTCGACGAAGACCTCACCGTCGACGATCTCGGTCTCCAGCGGATCGAGACCGGGGGCGATCCCGCCCAGCCGGCCGGTTGCGGTGTCGAACCGCCAGAAGTGGGCCGGGCAGATCAGGACCCCGCCGGTAACCCACCCGCCGGCTACCGGTTGGCCGGCGTGGGGGCACCGGTTGGCGAAGACGCACACGCCGCCGTCGACGCGGACCGCGACCGCCCGGTCATCGGCCACGGCCACGCACCGGTCGGTCGGTAGGGCTTCCAGGCGGCCGATCGATCGGCGAGCCATCTAGCCGAGCGCCCGGTAGCCGAGCCGGCGTGAGACGTGGGCTGCGGTTTGCATCGTGATCTGGGCCAGTTCGACGTTGATCGGGTCGAGGCGCTCGGCTGGTCCGGCGACGCTGATGGCGGCGATCGCCCGGGCGGTCCCGTCGCGGATCGGGGCCGCGATCGACACCACGCCGACCTCCGACTCGTGCTTGTTCTCGGCGTAGCCTCGCCGGCGGATCTGTTCGAGCTCGGCTCTGAGCTGCTCGACCGACGTGATCGTGTGCTCCGTCCTGGCCTCCAGCTCCCAGCCGGCGAGGAGCCGCTCGAGCTCGACTCGAGGGATGAACGCGAGGAGCGCCTTGCCGGTGCCAGCGCAGTGAGCCGAGTTGCGGCGACCGATCTCGAGGAACATCCGCAAGGTGTGCGGGCTGTCGAGGCGCTCGACGTAGACGACTTCGCGCCCGTCGAGTACCGCGACCTGTACG
>JAOTYQ010000785.1 GCA_029861725.1 Acidimicrobiia bacterium
CGTGCCGACAGGAGCAGGCCGGAGCGCTGGAGTGTCTGCGCGGTCTCGGTGCCGCCGAAGGTCAGCACGAACGAGCCGATGGCGGTTATGGCCCCGGCATTGCCGAACGTCATGAGCCACAACGCGATCTTGCGTCTGGTCGGGTGGCCCGTGATGTCCTCGGCCTCACTGGTCGTGAAGCCGACGCCGAGCAACGCCGAACGGGCTTGGAACTGTGCGCTGTCGCGGGCCATGCCCGTCGCCTCGAGGGCCACGGAGCCCACCCTGGCGGCGGTCAAGACGATGGCGATGACGACTAGGAAGGTGATGACAGCGAACATGACCGGTCAGCTCCGCACCTCGGGGTCTCGAGTATCGGTCGATCCAGGGCCACCTTCGTCGAGGGGTTCCCCCACAGCAACCCGTGCTGCCCGGAGGGCATCGGCGCTGGCCGACAGGCGCTGCTCCGCCTTCTCGGCGGCCGTCGTGGCCGCGGCGAGCCCGTCTTCGGCCTCGTCGTAGTGTGCTCGGGCGTCAGCGAGGCGGCGCTCGAGGTCGTCGATGCGCTCTCGGGCCTTGCCCACCTTGCGCACGGCGGCCTCGACCCGGCGGTACGCGATCGTGAGCGAGGTCTCGGCCCGGCCGTGCTCGGTTGCCGCCGCCGCCAGCACCTCCGCCGCCCGCCGCTGACCGGGCCGGGACTGGGATGGCCTCTCGGGCTCTCGGTCGATCGAGTTCCCTTCGCCGTCCCCGGCCGCTGGCTGGCCCTTCTGCTCGGCCTGTCCGCGCTTGCTGGCCGACTCCCGCCGGCGGGCTCGGACCTCGGCCAACGACGTGATCGAGGCGGGGGGCGACGAGGATCGAGGAGGGAAGAGGTCGAAGCCGGCTGCCGGGGTCGGTTCGGCGGCGAAGCTCGCCGCCCGGAGCTGGTCGTGCTGCGTCTCGTCGAGCGACGCTGCTTCCAGGAGGGCCTCCAACCGCTCCTGGTGGCGCTCGGCCCGTCCGGCGAGGCGCCGGGTCACCTCCCGGTGAGCCGCCTGCAGCCCGCCGAGCTCGACGGTCTCTCCGTCGAGTACGGAGCGGTGGCCCCCGGCGAGGTCGGCCGCAGCGCGCAGCAGCTCGTCGAGCTCCGTCGGGGACGACCTCAGCACGCGGTTCAGCTCGGCGGCGACGACGGTTGGCTTGCGGAGCGCCTTCACCGAGTCGGCTGCCGACCGGTCGCCATCGGCCCGCAGCGCTCTGGCGAGCTCATTGCGGGCGGCGACGAACCGCTCGGGCTCCAGTCCGTAGAGGTGGTCGACAGCTTCGTCCACGGACCCGATAGCTGTCGGGTCGATCGCCATCGCCTCCAACCTAGGCCGTGGAGCGGGCACGCGTACGGAGTTGGTGCGGTCAGCTCGGGGGTCGGTCACCGCCGGGTTCTGCCCTGGCTGGGTCATGGCCCGGTTTCGCCCAGTGGAAGGTCACGCCGCCTCGACGCAGCGTTGCCACATGAGCGGCGAAGGCCGGGTGGGCGGCGAACCCGTCGCCGACGCTCGGCTCCATCGCGACCGGAACCCCACGGCTCAGCGCCTCGCAGATCAGGCCGGTGGCCATGTTGTCGGCCATCCCGACCGCGACCTTGTTGATCGTGTTGAACGAGGCCGGGGCGACGGTCACAGCGTCACCAAGCGGTTGGAAAAGCGGTTCCCCGTAGGTTCTCATCCGTGATTGGATCATGTGGCCCGACGTCTCGGTCACCGCCGCGGGATCGAACCAGGTGAGGGCGAGGGGGGTTGCGACGACGCACACGTCCCATCCGTCGGCCTGTTCGCGGCGTACTCGTTCGACCGTGTGCTCCGCTCCGGTTGCCGCGCACACCACGAGGTACAGCACGTCGCCAGCGGTCGAGCCGAAGCTCGTCATCGATCGAGCAGCGGAGAACCTGGTCGAAGGCCATTCGCCGGGTGGCTGAGGACGGACCTCAGCCGCCGCTCCCGGCCGATCATGGAGTGGAGCGAGTCGGCGATTCGGGCCAGTGCTGCGGCGTCCTGGACCTCGCGTGCCCGGAACGGGCCGCCGGCCCGGGTGAGTACGAGAGACGCACGGGCGGTCGGCAACGGCATCCACATCGCGCCCGCCGGGGCCTCGCTCGACGTCGCCAGCACGCGGGTGATGGTTTGCCCGTCCGGTCGCTCCCCGGCCTCGGCCAGTACTCTTCGTGCGTCGTTGTCGAACACGCAGACCCACGACGACCTGATGGCTCGAAGCGTGTGGGTGCACAACGAGCCGAAGAGCTCGTGGACGTCGTCAGCTCCGGCGATCACGGCCGCGACCTCGAACCCACTGGTCAGCGGATCGAACGCGGCGTCGGCCAACCGGACGGCGTCTTCCAGGACGACCCCGTCCTCGCAGCCGACCTCCCGCACCAGCAGGTCGATCAGGTCCGGGTCGGGTAGTTCGATGACCAGCTCGTCGACCACCCAGCCGGTGCCCCGTTCGAGGACCTCGATCCCGACGAAATCGCCTCGGACTGCGCTGATCCGGCCGGTCACGGCGCTCAACGCACCCGGCCGGTCGGCCAGGCGAAGGCGGAGCAGCACGAAAGTTTTGTTCCGGTCAGCCACCGCCTCAGCCTAGGCAAGATCTGTGAACGTTCTGTTTCGACTCTGGGAACGC
>JAOTYQ010000185.1 GCA_029861725.1 Acidimicrobiia bacterium
TGGTCGGGCTCGATCAGCTGCGACGTCCCCAGATCGGTGACCAGGGTGTGGCCGGCGTTGCGGGCTTCATAGCCGTAGTTCCACAACGCCTCCGGGGCGGTCATGGCGGACCGGATCCGGTCGAACGCCTCGCCGGCCAGCAACATCGCCGGCGGCTCCTGGAGCTCACCGTCGGGTTCCCCGTCCGCTCGTCGCGACACACCGGGCGTCGGGGTCGTCGCCGTGATGCCGGCCCGGGTGAGGAGTGCGCTGTTGACGGTCGCCAGGTGGGCGCTGGCGTGGTAGACGAAGACCGGTCGGGTGGCCGAGACCCGGTCGAGGTGGGTGGCAACCAGCCGTTCGCCGTCGAAGTAGATCGGATCGAGCCCCCACGCGACGAGCAGCTCGTCGGGGGCGGCCCCGCCGGCGGCCATCGCTGCGTCGACCTCGATCAACCGGTCGACGACGTCGTCGATGCTCCGGCAGCCGCTCCACTGCCGACCGTCGGGCGATCGCCGGTCGAAGAAGCCGACGTAGGGCATCGTCCACATACCACCCGCCATCACGTGGGAGTGGGCCTCCACGAAGCCGGGCAGCAGCAAATGGTCGGCGAACCGCTCGTCGATGACCGCCCGATCGGTGCCCGCGGTCCACCCGGACAGCTCCTCGACGCTCCCGACCCCGAGGATCCTGCCCTCGCGCACAGCCACCGCAGTGGCGAAGGGACGAGCGGGGTTCAACGTGATGACCCGCCGGGCCCGGTAGACGACGAGCGGCGGGATCGGCTCGGCTGACGGTTCGTGAGAGTCGGTCATCGGTGTCCTCGGGAATGGGTGGCGGTCATTCGGCGGCCACGAAGTGGCTGGGCTCGACCTCGGTCAGCTCGACTCTCTCGGGCTCGTCGTCCACGCCCCAGACCGG
Source organism: Acidimicrobiia bacterium (assembly GCA_029861725.1). Classification (GTDB taxonomy): domain Bacteria; phylum Actinomycetota; class Acidimicrobiia; order Acidimicrobiales; family SZUA-35; genus CADEDH01. Next base: position 901 of record JAOTYQ010000185.1, read on the forward strand.
GCTGGGGATCTCGCCGGTCAGCAGGGGACGGTCTCGCCGGAGACGGGGGTCGGCGATCGGCACCGCGTCGAGCAGCCGCTTGGTATAGGAGTGCTGGGGGTTCTCGAACACGGCCGATCGCGGCCCAAGCTCGACGATCTGCCCGAGGTACATGACCGCGACCCGATGGCTGACCCGCTCGACGACGGCGAGGTCATGGCTGATGAACAGATAGCTGAGCCCCAGCTCGTCCTGGAGGTCCATCATCAGGTTGATGACCTGGGCCTGGATCGAGACGTCGAGGGCCGAGACCGCCTCGTCGGCCACGACCAGCTCGGGCTGCAGCGCAAGCGCCCGGGCGATGCAGATCCGCTGCCGCTGTCCACCGGAGAACTGATGGGGGAACTGGCGGGTGTGGTCGGGATCGAGACCGACTCGAGTGAAGAGCGACGCGACACGTTCGTCGAGCTCGGCTCCCTTGCGGGCTTCCCCGTGGACGAGCAGCGGTTCGGCGACAGCCCGCCCGACGGGACGCCTCGGGTCGAGGCTGGCGAACGGATCTTGGAAGACGATCTGCATCTTGCGGCGATGAGGCCGGAGCGCCCGAGGCCCGAGGGTCGTAACGTCGACACCATCGAGCACGATCCGCCCGCCGGTGGGATCGATCAGGCGGACGATCAGCTGGGCGAGGGTCGACTTCCCGCATCCGCTCTCCCCCACCACGGCGAGCGTCTCGCCCCGTCCGAGCGTCAGCGAGACATATTCGACGGCGTGAACCTTCGCCCGGCCGACAGGGAAGACCTTGCGAAGCTCGGTCACCTCGACCAGCGGGGTGGCGGTGGCACCGGCGGCGCCTCCGCTGGCTGGCGCGGCGGTCGTCATGGTTCCTCGATCAGCTCGAAGCGGGCCGGATCGGCCCGGCCGGCCATCGACCCCAGGCGGGGAACCGATGCGAGGAGCGATCGGGTATAGCTCTCGGCCGGTCGCTCGAAGATGTCGATCACCGGGCCCGTCTCGACGACCTTCGCCCGGTTCATCACCACCACGTCGTCGGCCACCTCAGCGACCACTCCCATGTCGTGGGTGATGATCATCACTGCGGCACCGGTCTCGGTGCGGAGATCCCGCATGAGACCGAGGATCTGAGCCTGGATCGTGACGTCGAGCGCAGTCGTCGGCTCGTCGGCGATGAGGACGGTCGGGTCGCACGACAGAGCCATCGCGATCATGACCCGCTGCCGCATCCCGCCCGACATCTCGTGCGGGAACTGCCGCTGCCGCTGCTCCGGGTCGGGAATCCGCACCAGCCGGAACATCTCGAGGGCCCGGTCGGTGGCGGCCCGCTTGCCGAGCCCTTGGTGGACCATCACCGCCTCGGCCACCTGGTTCCCGACGGTGTACACCGGGTTCAGGCTGGTGAGTGGTTCCTGGAAGATCATCGAGATGTGGTTGCCCCGCACCGTCCGCCGCTCCCGCTCGGTGGCCGACGCCAGGTCGATCGTCGAGCCGTCAGGCATGCGGAAGAGGATCTCCCCTCCCTCGATCCGGCCCCGGCTGCCGATCTCGACCAGTCCCATGATCGACAATGCGGTCACCGACTTCCCCGACCCGGACTCACCGACGACGGCCAGCGTCTGGCCGGGGAAGAGATCGAACGAGACGCGCTCGACCGCGGTGAACGAGCCGAACGTCACCGTCAATTCCCGGACCGAGAGCAGCGGTTCCTCGTTTCGGTCGACCATCAGCGGCCCCGTAGCTTCGGGTTGAAGGCGTCCTGGAGGCCGTCGCCGATCAGGCTGAAGCTGAGCACGGTGACGAAGATCGCCAGGCCGGGGAACGTGACCGTCCACCAAGCGGTCAGGAAGTTGCCACGGTTGAGCCCGATCATCAGCCCCCAGCTGAGCGTGTTCGGGTCGCCAAGGCCCAGGAACGCAAGGCCGGCCTCGAACAGCAGGGCGGCCCCCATGAGCAGCGACGCTGAGACGATGAGCGGGGGCAGCGCATTGGGGAAGATGACCCGCCACATGATCCGGCGGTCGCTGGCCCCGATGGCGCGGGCGGCCTTGACGTACTCGAGGTTCTTCAACCGGAGAAACTCGGCTCGGGTCAGCCGAGCGATGCTGGGCCAGGCCACCAGGCCGATGGCGATGGCGATCGTGCGGGTCGACGGCTCGAACAGGGCGACGACGACCATGGCGAACAGCAGCGCCGGCAGGACCTGGAAGAACTCGGTGAAGCGCATCAGGGCGCTGTCGATCCTTCCACCGTAGAAGCCGGCCAGCGAACCGATCGTCACGCCGATGAGCACCACCATCAATGCCGCCGAGCCGGCGACGGCCAGGCTCGTCGAGCCGCCGTTGATGACCCCGGCCAGGACGTCGCGGCCGAGGTAGTCGGTGCCGAGGCGAGGGGCGCCGGCCTCGCCGGGCCCGAGGTAGGGCCGGGCGATGATGTCGTCGGGCTCGTTGTCGTAGACGAGCGGGCCGAGGAACGTCATGGCGAGTATGGCGGTCAGCATGACCACACCGGCCACCGCTGCCTTGTTGCGGAGGAAGAGGCGCCACGCTTCTCGTCCCGGTGGGCCGAGATCACCCTGCTCCGGCAGCATCGCGTCAGCCACCGGTCAGCCTCCCCACCCGGATACGGGGGTCGATTCGCCGGTACACGAGGTCGGTGAGCAGGTTGGCGATGATGACCAGCACGGCTGAGATCAAGAGCACACCGAGCAACACCGGCGTGTCCCGGCGCAGGATCGAGTCGAACGCCAACCGGCCGAGCCCGGGCCAGTTGAACACGGTCTCCACGAGTAGCGCTCCCGAGAGCAAGGCACCGAACTGGAGCCCGGCGATCGTCACCACCGGGATGATGGCGTTGCGCAGTGCATGCTTGTAGACGACCGAGCGCTCGCCGAGCCCCTTCGAGCGCGCGGTCCGGACGTAGTCGGACTCGAGGACTTCGAGCATCGAGGCTCTCGACAGCCGACTGTACTGGGCGAGGTAGATCAGACCGAGGGTGAGCGCTGGCAACACGAGGTGCTCCGCCACGTCGATCCAGGAGGCGAACCAGCCACCGTCGAACTCGACGTCGTGCATCCCGGAGATCGGGAGGATCTTGAACACCGACGCGAACAGGATGATGAGCATGATCCCGGTCCAGAACACCGGCATCGAGTAGCCGACGAGGGCGGCGACCGTCACGCCGTGGCTGAGCGGGCTGTCGGGCCGGCGGGCGGTGAACACGCCGGCGAGGACACCGAAGACGATGGCGAACACGAGAGCCGTGCCGACGAGCAGGATCGTCGGCCACAGCCGATCGCCGATAAGCGAGGTGACCGGGCGATCGAAGAAGAACGACTCGCCGAGGTCGAAGGTGGCCACCCGACCGACGTAGGTGACGAGCTGGGTGGCGAACGGCTCGTCGAGGCCGTAGTCGGCCCGGATCTGGGCCAGCGTGTCGGGGTCGCCGGCCCCGCTCTGCCCGGCGATGACCACTGCCGGATCGCCGGGCGTCAGGTGGATCAACGAGAAGTTCAGGACGATCACGGCCAGGATGAGACCAAGCGCCTGGGCCAGCTTGGCGGCAACCGTCCGCAGCGCCGGGCTGAGTCGGCCTATTCGGGAGCCAGCCACACTTCGTGCATCGGCGACATCTGTCCCCAGATGGTGAGAGGCGGGTTCTGGACGCGCGGTGAATACGCCTGCCAGAACGGCGGGTTGGTGAGGAACAGGATCGGGACCTCCTCGGCCACGATGTCCTGGAAGTCGGCGTAGAGGGAGACCCGCTCGTCCAGATCGAACGTCTGGCCGGCCTTGTCGAGGATCGAGTCCACGTCGGCGTTCTCGTAGCCGGTGTTGTTGGTCCAGATGACCCCGACCCGATTGGAGCTCAGATAGGTGCGATGCACGCCGATCACCGGGTCGCCCCAGTTCCATACGTTGTTGATCGTCATCTGGAAGTCACCACCCGACACCCGCTCGGCCCAGGTGGGGAAGTCGGGTGACACGCTCAGCTCGGTCTGGATGCCGATCTCCTCCAGGGCTTGGACGACGTACTCGGCGTAGATGACCTGCGTCGGTGGGATGTAGTCGATCGTCAGCTCGATCTCCCCTTCGGCGAAACCAGCGTCGGCCAGCAGCTGCTTGGCTCGTTCGATGTCCTGTGGGTAGGTTTCGGCTGCAGAGCTGAAGAACGGGCTCTGCGGGGCGATCCCGGTCGGGGCCGGATTGGTCGTGCCCTGGTCGAGGGTCTCGGCCATGAACTCACGGTCGACGGCATAGGCGATCGCCTGTCGGACCTCCTTGATGCCCAGCACCGGGTCGGCCAGGTTGAACTCCAGCCACTGCACCTGCCCGATGGCCTCGTGGCCGTCGCTGGTGACGATCAGGTCGGCGTTGTCCTGGAGGCGAAGGATGTTGGCGGCCGGCCCCAACGTCGACGAGAGATCGGTCGTGCCGTTCTCCAGCCCGAGCACGATCGTGGTCGGATCGGGGGTGATCTCGATCACGATCTCGTCGAGGTATGGCCGGTCGGGGATGAAGAAGTCGTCGAACCGCTGCAGTCTGATGATCGACTCCGGGTCGTACTCGGCCAGCGTGAACGGTCCCGACCCGACGAAGTCCTCGGTGTTGCGGGGATGGGTCGTGATGTCCTGGCCGTCGTTGAAGATGTGCTCGGGGATGACCGGCGACAGACCCGGCGACATGGCGAGCAGGATCGCCGGGTGGGGTTGGCTGAGCCTGATGATCGCCGTCTGGTCGTCGGGCGTCTCCACGTCGGTGACCGGAGCGAACATCGGCTTGAACGGGTGGTTGTCGCGGGCGGTGATGATCGAGAACGCCACATCCTCGGAGGTGATGGGCTCCCCGTCGTGGAAGACCGCGCCCTCCACCAGGTTGAGCGTGACCGACAGGCCGTCGTCGGCCACCTCCCAGCTCTCGGCCAGATACGGCTGAGGATTGAAGTCGTCGTCGTAGAGCAGCGGGCTCGCGTTGAGCTGGGTGCCGGGCACGGCGGTGGCGTAGCCCGATTGCACCGTGCCGTTCAGATGGCGGGGCACCTGGGTGCTGCCGATGACCAGCGTCCCCCCGGCCACCGGGTCGCCCTCGACGGCGGCGGCGGCGCCCTCGTCGGTGCCGACCTCGCCGGCATCGGTCGTCTCGGTGGAGTCCTCGGCCTCGGCCGCCGTCTCGTCGGTCTCGGTCTGGGCGTCGTCACCCTCGGCCGACTCGTCGTCGTCGCCACCGCAGGCCGCGGCGACGAGGACGAACGCGAGCACGAGGGCGAGAAGGCTCCTCCGGCGGATCGTGAACATGATCTCTCCCCCCTGGGACCATCGGGCTGGTTGGCCACTCAGGTTGCTTCAAGCTAGAGAACGCCTCGCTGAGCTGTCAACGGCGGCGGCTTCGTTGTCTTCGTCGCCGCGATCCGCTCGGCGGGCGGGACCCTGGCCTCTGGCGCCGGCCACTGCCTGCGACCCTCCCAGAGATCGACCAGGCGGGCGCCGAGGCCGCTCACCATGACGGTCGTCGCCACGGCCACGCCGCCGACGAGCCACAGACTCAGCAGGGAGCTGAGGTAGGTCTGGAGGAGCTCGCCAATGCTGTCCATACCTCCGACTCTGACGACGCTCGAGGTCGGCCGCTATCGGGGATGCCCCTGCTCCGACCCTGGTGTCCCCGAGTCGAGGTCAGGGGCAGTGCGCCGGTCGGGCGGGACCCGACGCCAGCTCCGGTTAGCCCGCCAGTAGACGTAGGCGATCGCGCCGACCGGGATGGGCAGGAAGTAGGTGAGGAAGCGGAACACCAGCACGGCGGCCACGACGCGGACCTGCTGGCCTTCATCGAGCCCGATGGTCAGAGCTGCGACGTAGCCCAGCTCGACGACGCCGACTCCTCCGGGCGTGATCGGCAAGGCCGAGATCAGCCGGACGAATGCGAACGATGCGAGCACGGTGATCCAGCTGAGCGTCTCCTGGTCGAGTCCCACGTGACGCAGGGTCGTCAACAAGACGGCGGCCAGCGAGAGTTGGCTGATCACTGACGTGACGGTCAACGCGAGCCAGCGGGAACCGACGAGATCGATCGTGTCGGCCCGGAATCGGGCGACCGCTGGACCCCACGACGTCACCGGCCGGCGTCCGAGCCTGGCCAGCGGGCGAGAGACGAGCCGGCCCGCTGCGGTGCCGATCGAACGAGCCATCCGATCACTGCTCAGCAACATGGCGAAGACGACGACGCTCGCGACCAGCGCCGCCACGCCGATCAGCGACGCCACGACCAGGGCGACCGACACATCGCCCTCGATCGCCAGCAGAGCCAGTGCGACCACCGGGAGACCCAGCTTCACGAAGTTGATCCAGATACCCGACACGACGACGGAGCGAGTAACCGCCACACGGGAGAACCCCCACGACCGATACATCGCAAACGTGACACCGACACCGAGCGCGGCGCCGGCGGGCACGGTGTTGGCGATGGCAGTCGACGCCTGGTTGGCCACCGCCGCTTGCCCGTATCGGAGACCGGGGAGCGCGGCGACCAGCACGAACCAGTAGGTGACCACGTTCCAGACCGTGACCATGAGCAGCGTGACCACCTCGAGCCAGGTCATGTCCGAGATCGTCGCCCAGACGTCGCTGTAGTTGGCGATCCGGGGAAGGACACCGACGAAGATGACGACGACGACGGCGGCGGTCGCTACGACCCGCAGCGCCAGCCGGGCTCGAGTCTGGCGTGCGGGCAACGGCGGCAAGCCGCTCGTTGCGTTCATTGCGTCGAGAACCTCGCGCGGCTGCCGCTCCATGGCGCCGGTGTGGCGATCGTCCAGTAGGTGAGCTGCGATCCGCATTGCATGACGATCCAGATCGGGACGAGCCATCGGTCGGGGCATGACCTGCAGATCCCGCTCGGTGATCCAGATCGCCGGCTCGTCGGACAGAAGACCCAGGCCCATATGATCGCCCAGCCGACGAAGGCCACCAATGAGACGACCGCTCCCCTGTTCAGCTCGTGGGGCAGGGGCGGTGGCTCGCCCGACGGACGCCGTTGCATCCGATGGGTGGGCTGGTCGCCGACCGTGGTCGCCGTCACGACGCGGTCCCCGCTGGGAGCTGCAAGACTTGGGCTGTGACTCGCTGGGTCCAACTGGGCCTCGCAACGCTGATAGCACTTGCGTCGAGCGCTGCCTGTGGCGACGGTGCCGACCTCTCCCCCGACGAGGAGGGGCCGGCCGGCCTGCGTGTCGCGAGCTTCGATTTCGCCGAGAGCGAGCTGCTGGCGGAGCTGTACGCCCAAGCCATCGAGGCATCGGGGGTGCCGGTCGTCAGGCTGGGCTCGGTTGGACCTCGTGAGATCGTCGCTCCCGCCATGGAGCTCGGGCACATCGACCTGGTCCCGGAGTACCTGGGAACGGCGCTCGAGTACGCAGGCAGTTCCGAGGCGAACCCCGACAGCGAGTCGGCTCGGGTCGAGCTCAACCAGCGGCTGTCGCCACGCGGGATGACTGCCCTGGCCGCTTCGCCGGCCGAGGACAAGAACGTCATCGTGGTGACGACCGAGACCGCTGAGGTCGAAGGGCTCGAATCCATCAGCGATCTCGTCCCGCTCGTGGAGAGACAGCGATTCGGCGGACCACCGGAGTGCCCCGACCGCCCGTTGTGTCTCGTTGGACTCGAAGGTGTCTACGGACTCCGGTTCGCGGAGTTCGTTGCCCAGCGCTCATTGGCGATCACCGCCGAGGCGTTGCGGAGAGGTGAGATCGATGTGGGATTGATGTTCTCCACCGCCTCCGAATTGGAGGCGAGCGATCTCGTCGAGCTGCGCGACGATCGCGAGCTCCAGCCAGCCGAGAACGTGATTCCGGTCATGCGGATCGATGCGATCGAGCGATGGGGTGACGTGGTGAAGGCCGCGCTGAACGCCGTCTCCGCCGAGCTGACCACCGGCGAGCTGCGCGAGCTCAACGCCCGGGTAGCGAGCGGCGACCAGGTCGACGTGGTTGTGAGCGATTGGTTGACCGACCACGATCTGCTCGGACCCTAGTGAGATGACTGCTGTGCATGGACCGCCGTCTCTCGGGCATGCGGGTCGTACTCGCCGGGAGCGATTCCGGTCAGATCGAGGAGATGCTGGCGTTCCGCGGGGAAGCGGCTCGCCTCGTCCTCGAACTCCTCCCGGAACCGCAACGTGAAGTGCATCGAGTAATCCTCGTGCCGCTCGACTGACTGGCTCCTGGCGCACGGCTTCCCGGAGCGGGCCGTGGGCCATCTCCTGGCGGCCGGAGCAATCAGCGCAGCTGCAGCGACGATGGAGACCATGCTGCGCCAGCTGCCGTTCGTCACCCGCGTCCCGGTTCGCAGCTGGCTGACCGCTGTCCCCGACGACGAGGCGCCGCGCCGGCCGGCGCAGGTCATGCGACGACGGCGTTCGCGCTCGGGATCCTCCTCGTTGGCTTGCTGCCGATCGCCTGGGCGGTCGTCGTCGCCGTCGCCCGTCTCTACTTCGGCGAGCACAACCGCCTGACGTGATCGCTGGTGCCGCAATCGGCACGGCGTTCGGCACCGCCCTGTGGCTCCTCGTCCTGAATCGCCTGGCGGAGCCGACTCAGCGGTAGTCGGGATTGACGAAGTCGAAGCGGCAGCCGGCATCCCACTCGGAGCGCTGATTGCCGTGAGCGGGGATCCCTCCAGCATCCTTCATCATCCGGGCGAGGTGGAGGAGGTTCCAGGTCATGAACGTGGTGTTGCGGTTGGTGAAGTCGTTCTCCGGCCCGCCCGACCCCGGATCGAGGTAGGACGGTCCGGGTCCCGCCTCACCCAACCAGCCGGCGTCGGACTGGGGTGGGACGACGTAGCCGAGGTGCTGCAACGAGTAGAGGATGTTCATCGCGCAGTGCTTGGCTCCGTCTTCGTTGCCGGTTATCAGGCAGCCGGCGACACGGCCGTAGTAGGCGTACTGACCGGCGTCGTTGAG
>JAOTYQ010000186.1 GCA_029861725.1 Acidimicrobiia bacterium
CCGGCCGTACCGACCGCCATGGCCTGCCGGGTCGTCAGCCCCTCGGGCACTGGGATCAGCCAGTCGGCGTCGACCCGGGCACGGTGGGCATAGCCGCCCCAGTGCACCTCGCCGACCCGCCATCCGGTGAGCGCCACCCGGTCACCGGGTCGGTAGCGGTCATCGTCGGACGACTCGACGGTTCCGGCCAGATCGATGCCGGGCACGTGGGGGTAGTCCCGGACGAGCCGGCCCAGGCCCTGGAGGATCATGCCGTCCTTGTAGTTGAGCGAGGACCACTCGACGGCGACGGTCACGTTGCCGGCCGGCAGTCGGTCGTCGTCGAGGTCGGTGACGGCTGCCGAGACGCCGTCGTCGGTCTGATCCAGCAGCAGAGCGGTGAAGGTCACTGGGCTACCTTTCTGTCCTGCGAGTAGGTCTCGCACGGACGACGTTTCGCCGGAGGCGAAAATCGGAGAGAAGCGCCCCGGCGCTTCGACGTCATGGCCTGAGAACCTAGGCAGAGCCGGGGTGCCGTGGCCAGCCCATCGGGCCCGCTTGGAGACGCGAAGTCCCGTCGCGGTCGCGCTAGGTTGGACCGAGCCACCAACAGGAGCGCAATGACAAAGCACATCTTCGTCACCGGGGGAGTGGTCAGCTCGCTCGGCAAGGGTCTCACGGCATCATCACTCGGGCGACTGCTGAAGGCTCGAGGGCTCCGGGTGACCATGCAGAAGCTGGATCCCTACATCAACGTGGATCCGGGCACGATGAACCCGTTCGAGCACGGCGAGGTGTACGTCACCGACGACGGGGGCGAGGCCGACCTCGACCTCGGGCACTACGAGCGCTTCATCGACGAGAGCCTGTCGCGAGCGTCGAACGCCACCACCGGGTCGATCTACTCGGCGGTGATCGCCGCCGAGCGGCGGGGCACCTACCTTGGCAAGACCGTCCAAGTCATCCCCCACATCACCGACGAGATCAAGCGCCGTATCTCCCAGCTCGCCACCGACGACGTCGATGTCGTCATCACCGAGGTCGGCGGCACCGTCGGCGACATCGAGATCCTGCCGTTCCTGGAGGCGATCCGGCAGTTCCGGCTCGACGTCGGCCGCCAGAACGTCTGTTACGTCCACGTCACCCTCGTGCCGTACATCGGGCCGGCGGGGGAGCTGAAGACGAAGCCGACCCAGCACTCGGTTACCGAGCTGCGGAGCCGGGGCGTCCAGCCAGACGTGATCGTCTGCCGCTCGGATCGCCGGATCTCCGACGGCCTACGGGAGAAGATCTCGAACCTGTGCGACGTGCCGATCGATGGCGTCATCAACGCCCCCGATGCCGACAGCCTCTACGGCATCCCTCTCGTCATGCGAGACGCCGGGCTCGACGACTACGTCTGCGACCTGCTCGGTCTGGAGACCGGTGAACCGGAACTGGCCGCCTGGCGGGCGCTGGTCGAACGGACGAAGCGGGCGTGGAAGCCGTTGCGGATCGGGATCGTCGGCAAGTACGTCAGCCTCCACGACGCCTACCTGTCGGTGGCCGAGGCGCTGCGCCACGCCGCGATCGAGCACGAGGTCGACCTCGAGATCGAGTGGATCTCCTCCGATCACGTCGAGGGCCTGCTGGTGGCCGAGATGATCGGCCATCTCGACGGGGTCGTCCTCCCCGGCGGGTTCGGTGTGCGCGGGGTGGAGGGGAAGGTGGCGGCCGCCACCCACGCCCGCGAGACCGGTATGCCGTGCCTCGGTTTGTGCCTCGGGATGCAGGTCATGACGGTCGAGTTCGCCCGCAACGTCCTCGGATTGTCGGGCGCCAACTCCAGCGAGTTCGACACCCAGGACACGACGACGCCGTATCCAGTCATCGATCTGATGGAATCCCAGCAAGACGTCACAGACAAAGGGGGCACGATGCGGCTCGGCGCCTACGTGGCGGTACTCGAGCCCGACTCCCAGGTGGCGAAGATCTACGACCAGACCGTGGTGAGTGAGCGCCACCGCCACCGCTACGAGTTCAACCCCCGGTTCAAGAGCCGGTTCGAGGAAGCCGGGTTCCGGTGCTCGGGCAGCTCGCCCGACGGGCAGCTGGTGGAGTTCATCGAGCTGGAGGGTCACCCGTTCTGGATCGGCACGCAAGCCCACCCGGAGCTGAAGAGCCGTCCCGATCGGCCTGCGCCGCTGTTCCGGGCGTTCGTCGAGGCGGCGCTCGACCGAGCCGAGCAGCTCGATCCGGCTCGGTTCGCACGACCCCCGGTTGGGATCGGCGCCGCGCCCGAACGCTCGGCGTGACCGGTGACGAAGCCGGCGCCGAGCCGCCGCCGTTCCGGCCGGTGGGAGAGGAGCTCATCCACCGGGGAGTGGTGATCTCGCTGTACCGGGGGGAGTTCGAAGGCCCGGGGGGTGAGCGGTTCCAGCGCGACATCGTCCGCCATCCGGGTGCCGTGGCGGTCGTGGCGATCGACGGCGATGATCTGTTCCTCGTCCGCCAGTACCGGGCCTGCCTCGACGCCGATCTCTGGGAGATCCCGGCGGGCAAGCGCGACGTCGACGGCGAGCCTCCCGAGACGACGGCCGGTCGCGAGCTGGAGGAGGAGGTCGGCATGAGTGCAGCGTCGATCGAGCCGTTGCTCACGATCCATCATTCGCCGGGATTCTGCGACGAGCTCGGGCACATCTTCCTCGCCACCGACCTGACCGCGGTTCCTCGACGGTCGGAAGGGCCTGAAGAGCAAGAGATGGAGGTGGCCAGGGTACCGATCGGCGAGGCGGTGGCGATGGCGACCGACGGGCGGATCACCGACGCCAAATCGATCGCTGCCATCCTCGCCGTTGCCCGCACGCTCGGACGGTGATCGGACCCGCCTGGCACCTCGTCAAGCGTTTCGCCGGTTCGCTACGGACCGGTCCGCTCCCGTCGACCGAGGAGGTCTGGGCCCGCCGACGCCTGCTCCCCGGCGAACGGGAGCTGTGGAACCGCCTGTCGAATCCGGACCGTCGGCACGCACTCGGTGTGGCCACCGACGTCGTCGACCGGCTCGGACCGGACATCGATCGGGCGGTCGTGGCTGCAGCCCTGCTCCACGATGTCGGGAAGGTGGTGGCCGGGCTCGGCACCCCGGCGCGGGTGGCGGCCACGCTCTGGTGGACGGTGGCCACAGAGGACACCGCCCGCCGGTGGGCGGCCCGGCCTGAAGGGCCGGCGCGCCGCTTCGGCCAGTATCGCCTCCATCCCGAGCTCGGGGCTGGGCTCCTGGTCGAGGCCGGGTCCGACCCCCTCACCAGCACCTGGGCGGCCGAGCATCATCTCCCGCCGGATCGGTGGACCGTGCCGGCCGAGATCGGCGCCGTCCTCAAGGCCTGCGACGATGACTGAGCGGGCCGCCTAGGCGAGCAGGTTGACGGCGGCCCGGACGCGGTCCATGACGACCGTTGCCCGCTCCCTGGCCTTGTCGGCGCCGGCGTGGAGGAGCTCGATGGTGGTCGGCTCGTCGAGCTCGGCCCGCCGCTCCTGGAAGGGCCGCAACATCTCGATCAGCGCCTCGGCGGCGTCGGTTTTCAACGGCCCGTACTGGCTGTAGCCCTTGGCCACGGTGTCGGGGTCGCTGTCGGTGGCCACCGCCAGGATGGTCAACAGATTCGAAACGCCGGGCTTGCCCGTTGGGTCGAAGGCGACCTCGGCGTCGTTGTCGGTCACTGCTCGCTTGAGCTTCTTCTCGATGTCCGCCGGCGGATCGGTCAGGTAGACGATGCCCTGGGGCGAATCGGTCGACTTCGACATCTTGCTCTCGGGAGCCTGCAGATCCATGATCCGGTCACCGGCGGTCGGGATCCGGTGTTCGGGCACGACGAGCACGTCGCCGAAGCGGTTGTTGAACCGGGTGACGATGTCGCGGGTGAACTCGACGTGCTGGCGCTGATCGTCGCCGACGGGAACGACGTCGGTGTCGTAGAGCGCGATGTCGGCCGCCTGCAGGGTCGGGTAGGTGAACAGCCCGGCCGACACGAAGTCGGCGCGCTCGCTCTTGTCCTTGAACTGGGTCATGCGCCGCAGCTCGCCGAACGCGGCGACGCACTGGAGGTGCCACGCCAGCTCGGTGTGCTCGGGCACCTGGGACTGAACGAACAGGATCGACTCCTCGGGATCGATCCCGATCGCCAGCAGGTCGGCCGCCAGGTCGATCGTCGCCTGGCGGATCGTGCCCGGGGGCTGGGGGACCGACAGGGCGTGCAGGTCGACGATGCAGTAGACACCGTCGGTCGTGGCCTGCATCCGAACCCAATTCCGGATCGCGCCCAGGTAGTTGCCGAGATGTAGGGCACCGGAGGGTTGGATCCCGGAGAACGCCCGGGGGCGGGTGGCCTCGTTCATGGACCGTAGCGTATTGGCCCGCAGCCCCGTCCGACGCCGAGTTTCGGTTGCCTCCCCTGATCGGCCCTCGTCCGCTTGGTGCTGCGGGCGGCAAGATGACAGGCTGACTCCGCTGCCTCGAAGACAGGAGAGACATGAGCGACTCGGATACCAACATGGCCAACGCCCTCGAGACCCTCCAGGGCCGGATCGGGGAGTCATCGCCCCCGACCGAGTGGTTCGAGATGACCCAGGAGCGGATCAACGAGTTCGCCGACGTGACCCTCGACCACCAGTGGATCCACGTCGACGTCGAGCGGGCCCAGGCGGGACCCTTCGGAGCTCCGATCGCCCATGGCCACCTGACGCTGTCGATCATGGGCCACTTGCCCCGCCCGGAGCCGGTGCCCGGCCAGGCGCTCGAGGGCCAGAAGCTGGGCATCAACTACGGGTTCGACAAGGTTCGGTTCCCGTCGCCGGTTCCGGTCGGGGCACGGATACGGGCTGTCAGCACGCTCAAGCGAGCCGAGATCAAGGGCGGAATGATCGAGGTCATGAACGAGGTCAAGGTCGAGGTGGAAGGCCAGGAGAAGCCGGCCGTCGTGGCCGAGAGCCTCGGGCGGCTCGTGTTCTGAGCGACGTCACGGCCTCGTCCCTCCGCCGGCCTTCGGTCGTCTGACAGTACTCCTGACCAGCAGAAACGACGCCGACCCGGCGCGCCCGACGGGCGTCGGTAGACTAGCGATCTTCCGAACTACGCCGAGGTGTCGCTCTGGGGTTGGCTGGATGGCACCGGTTTTGGAGCTAGAATCACACCGATGTCATTTCAGGTTCAGACCGATGCCTTCGAGGGCCCGTTCGACCTGCTCCTCCACCTGATCCTGGCCGAGGACGTCGACCTCTACGAGATCCAGCTCTGTGAGATCGTCGACGCCTACCTCGAGGAGCTGGCCCGGCTCGAATCGTGTGACCTGGAGGTCGCCACCGAGTTCCTCCTCATTGCCGCCACCCTCGTCGAGCTCAAGTGCCGCCGTCTGCTCCCGAACGAGGACGGCGTCGATCTCGACGAAGAGCTCGGCCTCTGGGAGGAGCGCGACCTCCTCCTGGCCCGCCTGCTCGAGTGTAAGACCTTCAAGGATGCGGCCCGCATGCTGGAGGATCTGATCGCCCTCGCGGAGCTGTCGGTGCCCCGCCGGGCCGGGATGGAGGAGCAGTTCCTCGATCTCACCCCGGATCCACTGGCCGGCATGACGGCGCCCAAGCTGCGGTCCGCGTTCCTCCGGACCGTGGCGGCCAAGCCGAAACCGGCGGTCGAGCTCTTCCATGTCGCGCCGATCGCGGCCAACGTCACCGACGCCATCGGTGTGCTCCTCGACGAGCTCCCCGGAGCCGGGCCCCGTTCGTTTCGCAGCCTGACCGAGGGGTTGGTGGAGAAGGTCGAGATCGTCGTCAGGTTCCTGGCGGTACTGGAGCTGTTCAAACAGGGGATGGTCGAGCTCGACCAGTTCGAGAACTTCGGCGACCTGACCGTCGAGTGGATCGGCACCGATGCCGACCGGGAGCTGGCTGTGTCCGGCATCGACACCTACGAAGGCTGACGCCATGACCGACAGCGACTTGCCAGTGCCCGGTCGGCGGGCCGAGTCGGTGCGGGCCATCGAGGCCATCTTGATGGTCACCACCGATCCCGCCCCCGCCCAGCTGCTCGCCCAGCTGGTGGAGCTACCGGTCGACACCGTCAGGCAGTTGTGCCGCGAACTGGCCGAGGCCTACGAGCAGACCGGCCACGGCTTCCAGCTCGTCGAGGTCGCTGGGGGGTGGCGATTCCAGACCCATCCCGACCTCGCCCCCTACGTCGAGCGGTTCGCCATGGATGGCCAGTCGACCCGCCTGTCGAGCGCAGCGTTGGAGACCCTGGCCATCGTCGCCTACAAGCAGCCGATCTCCCGGGCCCAGGTGAGCGCCATCCGGGGCGTCAACGTGGACGCCGTGCTCCGCACCCTGGAACAGCGGGGCTACGTCACCGAGGTCGGGCGCGACAGCGGGCCTGGACAGGCGGTGCTGTTCGGCACCACCCCGTTCTTCCTCGAGCGGGTCGGGCTCAACTCCCCAGACGAGCTGCCAGCTCTCGGTGACTTCGTGCCGGCTGCGGAGGTGGTCGAGGCGCTCGAGCAGACCCTCAAGGTCGAGGTCGAGGTCGAGGTGGACCCAGCAACGGACACCGAACCCGACACCGAACCCGACGCGTCGAACACGGCGACCACGTCGAACACGGCGACTGCGTCGAACACGGCGACCGCGTCGAACACGGTGCCGGCCGACGACACCGCCGGCGCCGATGCGCCGGCCGAGGATCCAGCCTCGCCGGTGGGGGATGCCAGGGAGCCCGAGCCGTCCGAGCCGGACAATGATGCGGGCGAGGATAACGACGGCACAGCGGACGCGTCCGTGGTGCCGGATGATGAGCTCCCACCGGCCGACGAAGACGATGTCGTCATCGACCTGCGTGACCCGCCGCCCCGACCCCCTCCAGCGGGGCCGGCATCGGGCGAGGAGCGGGAGCTGGCGGTTCCCGGTCGAGTGCGGGCAGCGGGAGGTGGCCCGGAGCGGGAGGCAATGGTCCACAGTCGGAGGCGGTCACCAGGTAGGGCCGCCGAGCGTCAGGAGTCGGTTCAACAACCCGGGCGGGAAAGAGACGGCGCCGAGGTCGACCTCACGGGCGAAGCCGACAACGGGGCTTCGGCTGTGGTGGTCGACCTTCGTGACGCGGCTCATGGATCGGTGGCGTCGACGGACGCCGCGGTCGACCGCCAACAACCGGTCGGCGACTCGCACGAAGAGACGCTGGAGACGCAAGCGGAGGTCATAGCGCTTCACGACCGGCACTCGGGCTCCGTCGTCGACGATGCCTGAGGCGCTCGCTACCGTCGACGGGGTGAGCGACCAACCCGGCGATGGCGCCGCCGATCATCCGGACGGTGAGCGGCTGCAGAAGGTTCTCGCTCGGACCGGGTTCGGGTCTCGCCGGGCCTGCGAGGAGCTGATCGCCGACGGTCGGGTGCTGGTGAACGGTGAGGTCGCACAGCTCGGAGCCCGGGTCCGGCCCGACGACGAGGTCGCCGTCGACGGCGCGGTGATCTCCACCAAGGTCGACGGTGTGACCTACCTGCTGAACAAGCCGGCGGGGGTGGTCACCACCGCCAACGACACCCACGATCGCCCGACGGTGGTGTCGTTGGTGCCCGACGAGCCCCGGGTGTTCCCGGTCGGCCGGCTCGATCTCGACACCGAGGGGCTCCTCCTGCTCACCAACGATGGTGCGCTGGCCCATCGGCTCAGCCACCCGAGCTTCGGCGTCGAGAAGGAGTACCTCGTCCACGTCCGAGGCCGGCCCAGCCGATCCGCCCTGCGCCGGCTACGGGAAGGGGTCGAGCTCGACGACGGGCTCACCGCCCCGGCCAAGGTGTCGGTGATGGCACCCGGCTTGCTACGGCTCACGATCCACGAGGGCCGAAACCGGCAGGTACGGCGTATGTGCGAAGCGGTCGGGCACCCGGTGCTGCGCCTCGCGCGGTCCCGGATCGGACCGATTGCCGATTCCCGGCTCGCTCCAGGCGAGTGGCGACCGCTCGATCGGTCCGAGCTGCTCGCCCTCCAGAGCGCCGTCAGCGAGGTGTCCCCCGACCGGCCGAGCTGATCGCCGCGGTCGGTCGATAGTATGCGCCGCCATGGCAGTGCGAGCCCTGCGCGGGGCGATTACGGTCGACGCTGACGACCCGACTGAGATCAGGCAGCGAACGATCGACATGCTGCAGGCGTTGTTCGACCGGAACCGGCTCGAGATCGACGACGTCATCAGCATCCTGTTCACCACGACCACCGACCTCCGATCGCTGCCACCAGCCGCTGCGGCCAGGGCCTTCGGCCTGATCGACGTGCCGCTGCTCTGCGCCCAGGAGATGGAGACCGACGGGAGCCTCAAGCACTGCATCCGACTGATGTTGCACGTCGAGACCGACCAGGGCCGCGACGAGCTCCGCCACGTGTTTCTGCGGGGAGCGACCACGCTCCGCCCGGAGCTGGCCGAACCGGGCGACGAGGACTGGTAGATGTCCCCTAGAGCGACCGTGATCGGAACAGGCCTCATCGGCGGCTCGGTGGGGATCGCCCTGCGCAAGCAGGGCTGGCACACCTCGGCGGTCGACCTCGACGCCGACGTGGCCGCCGAGGCAGTGAGGATCGGGGCCGCCGACGAGGTGGGGTTCGACGAGGGCAGCGATCTCGTCGTCGTGGCCGCCCCGGTGGGAGCCATCCCGGAACTGGCGCTGGACGTTCTCCAGCGGACCGAGGCAGTCGTCACCGACGTCGGGTCGACCAAAGCCGAGATCTGCGGGGCTGTCGACCATCCGCGCTTCGTCGGTGGACACCCGATGGCTGGCTCCGAGCAGGACGGCCTCGATGGCGCCCGCGACGATCTGTTCGACGGGGCGATGTGGGTCCTCACCCCGCTCGAGTCCACCGACACCGAGGCGTTCGCCACCGTCCGGGCGATGGTCCGCTCGCTCGGTGCCGAGACCCTGGCGTTGCCGCCAGACGTGCACGACCAGCTCGTGGCCCAGGTCAGCCACGTCCCGCACCTGACCGCGGCCACGCTCATGAACCTCGCCGACGTCTCGTCCATCGAGCACCAGGCCCTGCTGCGCTTGGCCGCTGGCGGGTTCCGGGACATGACCAGGATCTCGGCCGGCCGCCCGGCGATCTGGCCCGACATCTGCCTCGCCAACAGCCCGGCGATCGTCGCCGGTCTCGACCGACTGATCGGGGCGCTCGGCACCGTCCGGGACCTCGTGGCCGGAGCGGATCGTGAGGGGATCCTCGATCTCCTCACCAGGGCTCGGGCCGCCAGGGTGAACCTCCCGGTGGGGTTCGGCCCGGCCGACGACCTCGTCGAGCTGGCGATCCCGATCCCCGACCGCCCCGGCGAGATCGCAGCCATCGCCAACCTGGCGGCCGAGCTGGACGTCAACATCTTCGACCTCGAGATCAGTCACTCGGGCGAGGGTCGCAAGGGAATCATGGTCGTCGTCGTCGACGCGGCGAGATCCGAGCGCTTCGTCGGCGGCCTCATGGCCCGGAGCTACCGGCCGAGCGTTCGGGCGCTCGACTGAGCGGAGCCGACGTGGTGGACGAGACCGAGGCCGACGCCGACTTGACCGTGATCGCCATCGACGGGCCGGCTGGGTCTGGCAAGTCGACCGTGGCCCGACGGTTGGCCGACGCCTTGGATCTGGAGTACCTGGACACCGGCGCGATGTACCGGTCGGTGACCTACGCCGTACTCCGGCGCCGGATCGAGCCCGACGCCGACGACGCGGTCGCGCAGGTGGCCAGGGAGACGGCGATCGATCTTGCTCCCGACGGGACCGTGATCGTCGACGGGACCGATGTGACCACCGAGATCAGAGGTCCCGACGTCTCCGCCGTGGTTTCGGTGGTGGCGGCCAACCAGGAGGT
>JAOTYQ010000187.1 GCA_029861725.1 Acidimicrobiia bacterium
CCGACCCCGCTGTGACACCTGTCGGGTTGACACGGTTCGTGTCGTCATGTCATGAATCGTGTCATGGATGTGTCTGCTGGAAGTCGCCGTGAGCGGCAGAAGGAGGACACCCGGGCAGCGATCATCGATGCCTTCCTCGAGCTGAGCCACGACGCCAACACCGTCGCCATCTCGGTACCCGCCGTAGCGGACCGAGCCAGCGTGTCGGTCCGGACGGTCTACCGGTATTTCGCCACCAAGGACGAGCTCCAGACCGCGGCCGCCAACCTCTTCAACGACCGGGTGACCCGGCAGCTCCGTTCGACCATCACGCCGGCCAACTTCGCCGAGTACCTCCTCGAGCTGTGGTCCGAGTTCGAACGCGAGACCCTCGCCGTTCTAGCCGAGCACGCCACGCCGACCGGACGCCGGCTCCGAGCCACCCGGCTCAGCGGATCCCGGCGAACCGTCCGCGACGCGATCGGCGACACCGCTGACGACGAGACCGTCGACCTCATCATCGCCGTCACCTCATCGTCGATGTACCTCGAACTGGTCGATCGGATGGGCCACAGCCCCGAACGGGCGGTCGCCATGGTCGAACGGGCGGTACGCCTGCTCCTCGCCGATACCGCAGAGCCTCAGGAACCGGGAGAGCGCCTATGACCGCATCGAACAGAACCGACACCGCCGAGTGGGCGCCGCCCGGACCCGGTTCGTGGATCTGCGACCGCTCGCACACCTCGCCGGGACCCACGCCGTTCTACCGCCGGGTGGTGTCGGAGTACACCGAGCCGACCTATCGGGAGGTCATGCGACGCTATGGCGGGGCGCTCGGCTCGATCGACATGCAGTTCGTGAACGGTGCCATGTACCGGCGCCTCGTGCCGCTGGTCGCCCCCCATCTCGACCGCGGGAAGCTCCCTCCCCGCCCGGTGCTGTGGCTGCTCACCCGCCTCCACCCCGAGTTCCGGCGGCGCGAGCGCACCGCCGCCCAGATCCTCGACGACCGGAGCTTCCTCGACGACGTGCGAACCTGGGCCACCTCCGAGCGCTTCGTCTGGATCGACCGGAACCGGAACCTGCAGGCCATCGACGTCACCGCCCTCGACGATGCGGAGCTCGCAGCCCACCTCCGAACCCTCGACGCGCACCTGATCGAGGGCTGGCGGCGGCATCACGAGCTGCACGGCAACGACCTGGGGCCGATTGGCGATCTGCTCGCCCACGTGCAGGGGTGGGGCCTCGACACGACGGCGGTGATGGGCCTGCTGAAGGGCTCCTCGCCCGCCACAGCCGACGCCGCGGCCCACGGGGCGGCCATAGCCGACGCGTTGCGCGACGGCGGGGTCGACCCGAGCCGGGCGGCGACCGTCGAGGAGATCCGCTCCGTGCCCGCGGCGGCGGAAGCGCTCGACGAGTACCTCGACATCTTCGGGTGGCGGCTGATCTCCGACTACGACATCGAGGGTCTCACGCTGCACGAGCTGCCGGCGGCGATCGTTGCGCTGGTCCGGTCTTCGGCCGGCGGCCCCGTCGAGAACCAGCCGAGCGACGGCGCCGGGAACCGGTCCGCCGAGGCCGAGCACGAGCTCCGGACCGCGGCCGGCGATCCGGAGCTGTTCGACCAGCTCCTCGCCTCCGCTCGGGAGGCCTACGGGGTGCGCGACGACAACGGCCCCCTCACCTGGGCTTGGCCGGCCGGACTCCTACGCCGCGCCTATCTCGAAGCTGGCGGGCGCCTCGCCGCCCGTGACCGGATCGATGAGGCGGCCCACGCCTTCGAGCTGACGATCGAAGAGCTGGCCGGCGCGCTCGACGGAGCGCTGCGACCCAGCGCTGCGGAACTGATCCAGCGGGCCGAGCATCGGGCCTGGGAGTCGACGCTGCACGCCCCTGACGTCCTCGGTCCACCGCCGGTCGAGCCCGATCTTCGGCCCCTCCCGCCGGCCATCGGCCGGGTCATGGCCCTCGTCCTGGCCGCGGTGACGATGCTCGACCCCGAGCAACGTCCGGCAGCGATCGTCGCCGAGAGCGAACCCGCTCCGCCCGTTCCGGAACTGGTCGGGCTCGGCGTCGGCAACCGCACCTATCGGGGCGTGGCTCGGGTAGCCGACGATGCCGCTCGGGCGATCCAGGAGATGCAGCCCGGTGACGTGCTGGTCGCGCCGTGGACGGCGCCGTCATTCAACGCAGTCCTGTCGATCGCCGGCGGTGTCGTGGTCCAAGAGGGCGGTCTGCTGTGCCACGCCGCGGTGATGGCCCGAGAGCTCGACATCCCTGCCGTGGTGGGCTGCGCCGATGCGATGTCGGCGATCCAGAGCGGTGACGTCGTCGAGATCGATGCCGTCGCCGGACGGGTCACCGTGGCGAGCGCTCGCACCCCTTAGCTTAGCTGCTGTACCAGCTGGCGGCGGCCGCCGCCACCGAGGCCGAGGCTCGGAGCTGGCTCCAGGCGCTCAGCTCGGTCGCCGACGGCACTGCGCCGTCCTTGACGAGCGAGAGTGCGACGAGCTCGTTGCGATGTGCAGAGAGGTCCTTGAGCTCGAGCGACTCGGTGAATTGGACGACGATCGTCCCCCGGGTGATGGCGCCGGACTCGAGCTCGTCGAGCCAGAAGGCCTTGCCGTCCTGATCGGGCTGGCGTCCGAGCACGTCGAGGTACAGACGATCGAGGAAGACACCGAAATCGACCCCGTGGTAGCGGGCCCGGAACTCGTCGGAGTCGGCGAACCACTCGGCCACCTCCTCGGGTTCTCGACCAGAGCCGAGCGCCTGGACCCAGTGCTGGAGACCGTCGACGTCGGGATAGCGGTGGAAGAACGCGAGGTAGAGGCGGTCGACCGTGGCCGCGGTCGTGGTCGAGTCGAGGTGGCCGGCCAGCGCCGACCAGACCCCGTCGGCTGCGATCTCCGACTCGAACACCGCCCGCTCACTTGTGGTCGGCCGGCGGCCGTGGAGCTGGAACCAAACGTGGTCGACGAACCCGGCGTCGCCGGGGGCCACCCGAGGCGGCGGACCGGCCGTCGTGCCCGGCGATTCGGCCAGGCGACGGCGGGCGGCGTCGACGCTGGCGGTCGGGTTGATCGGCACGGACCCCGAGCCGCTCGGCTTGTACACCTCGAAGTGCAGGTGGGGGCGCGTGTGCTCGGCGTTGCCACCGTCGCCCATGTAGCCGATGATCTCGCCCTCGGTGACCCGGGTGCCCGACGCGAACCGGCCGTTGACGATCGCTGCGCAGAGGCGGGCGGAGAACGTCTCGGTGCAGCTGGCCGACCCATCGTCGGTCCCGGGCGAGTCGTTGTTGAGGTGGATGTACTGGTACTCCCACCCGTCGGCGTCTCGGATGCGGAGAATGCTGCCGCGGGCGTTGTTGAAGCGACCCCAGGTCACCGTCCCACTGCGAACGGCCAGCAGCGGGATCATCTTCTCTCCCATCATGTCGACCCCGATGTGGCCCCGCCCGCCACCGCGTGGAGCGCCGTAGGTATCGCTCCAGTACACGTCGTCGACTCGGTCGGGATGGATCGGCAGGGTCATCGCCCGGATCTCGGCTGCGTCGGCCAGCGTCAGGGGCGACGCGACCAACGTGGCGGCCAGGAGAGCCACAGCCACGAGCCCGGTGAGGACCGGTGGTCGGAGGCCTCGGCGATCGCGCTCAGCGTGCAGCGGAACATGCGTTGACATCGGCGACTCCCTGGTCGGATCCGCGGCGGGTGCGAATCAGCTACATCGACCAACATGGGGGTGGAACTTGAGTTCCAGGCGGGGGATCGAGACTAGATCGTTGCGCTCGACTCCTCGTTGACCCTCACAGTTTTCTACGATGGACCGATGATCGGTGAGGTGGTCTCCGTCCTACGTCGAGAGGGTGGGCAGCGGATGCGTTCGGCCATCGCTGGTGACGAGCGCCTGTCCACCGACGATCTGGCTACGGTCGCCGACCCGGGCCTGTTCGGCCCCCGCAGCGTGGTCTGGCGGGTACACGGCGAGTCGTCGATGCTGATCGGAGGCCTGCGGGCGCTGCTCCTCCAGACGCTGCACCCCCTGGCCATGGCCGGGGTCGCCGACCACTCCGACTACGTCGATGATCCGTGGGGGCGTCTCCATCGGACCGGCCGCTTCATCGGTGCCACGACCTACGGCAACACCGCCACCGCCGAGCGAATGGTCGCCGCCGTCCGGAAGATCCATGGCCGGGTCACCGGAACGGCCCCCGACGGTCGGCCGTACTCGGCCGACGATCCTCACCTGCTGGCGTGGGTCCACGTCACCGAGGTGGACAGCTTCCTGGCCGCCTTCGACCGTTATGGCAACGGCCGGTTGACCGACGCCGAGCGTGACCGGTACGTGGCCGAGATGGCGGAGATCGGCACCCGGCTCGGGGCCACCGACCTGCCGCTGACCCGGCACGAGCTGGCCGATGCCCTGGTGGCCTTTCGGCCCGAGCTCCACTACGGCCACCAGGCCAAGGACGCGGTGCGCTTCCTGCTGTTGCCCCCAGGGGTGCCGCTCCTGTTGCGAGGGGCCTACGGTCTGATCGGTGCGGCGTCGATCGGCCTCTTGCCGCCCTGGGCTCGCCGCCAGCTTCGGCTGCCGCTGCTTCCGCTCGCCGATCCGGTTGCGATACGGCCGGCGGCGATGATCCTGACCCGGACCATCGGCTGGCTGTTGAACGACGACACAGCGAGGGACCGCGAGGACCGCCTCCTGTCCGCCTGAGGCAGGCATGAGCCGAGCCCACCTCCCACCGTCTCGGCATCGGTACGGTTCCCGAGCATGGATCTGGCGTCGTTTCAGGCTCTGATGGACGAGCTCTACGGGGAGGCCGACCGGGCGCGTGGCGTTGCCGCTACCGTCGCCTGGCTCTGTGAGGAGCTGGGTGAGCTGGCCCAGGCCGTGCGGAAGGGCACGCGGGCCGAGCAGCTTCACGAGCTCGGCGACGTCCTGGCGTGGCTGGCATCGCTCGCCAACCAGCTCGACCTGTCGCTCGACGACGCCGCCGGACGCTACCTCCGCGACCCGCCCTGATCGAGGGCTGGCCTATGCGATCAGCTCGGCGATCTGGACCGTGTTCAGGGCAGCTCCCTTGCGGAGGTTGTCGCCGCTCACGAACAGGGCCAGTCCGTTCTCGACCGTGTCGTCGCGGCGGATGCGGCCGACGAGCGAATCGTCGATCCCGGTCGCCTCGAGCGGGGTGGGGACGTCGGCGAGCACGACACCGGGGGCGTCGGCGAGGATCTCACGAGCCCGATCGGGGCTCAGCTCGCGTTCGAACCGGGCGTTGATCGCCAGCGAGTGGCCGGTGAAGACCGGAACCCGGACGCAGGTACCCGATACGGTCAGGTCGGGAATGCCGAGGATCTTGCGGCTCTCGAACCGGAGCTTCTGCTCCTCGCTCGTCTCTCCGAGCCCGTCGTCGACTCCGTCGCCGGCCCACGGGAGGGCGTTGTAGGCGATCGGCTGGGCGAAGGCGACCGGCTGTCCGAGGTCGAGCGCCGCTCCGTCGTGGGTCAGCGCCCTCGCATCGCCGGCCTTCTCGACCTGCTGGGCGAGCTCCTCGACCCCGGCGAGCCCCGCACCGGAGGTGGCCTGGTAGGTGGCGACCACCATCGAGGTGAGCCCTGCTTCGTCATGCAGTGGCCGCAGCGCCGGCATCGCCACCATCGTGGTGCAGTTCGGGTTGGCGATGATGTTCTTCGGGTGATGGGCGGCGTCGGCGTCGTTCACATCGACGACGACCAGGGGGACGTCGGGGTCCATCCGCCAGGCCGAGGAGTTGTCGATCACGACCGGCCCGGCGGCGGCGACCCTCGGGGCTAGCTCCTTCGATGTGGTGCCCCCGGCTGAGAACAGTACGACGTCGAGGCCCGAGTAGTCGGCGGTGCCAGCATCCTCCACCCTGAGCTCGGCGTCACGCCACGGCAGGGTCCGGCCGGCCGATCGGGCCGAGGCGAACAGCCTTAGTTCGTCGACCTGGACGTTCCGCTCGTCGAGCAGGCGGCGCATGACCGATCCGACCTGACCGGTGGCGCCAACGATTCCTATGAGCATGGCGTCAACGCTAGGCCATGGGCGGGCCGGAGCCCACGGGAAATCAGCCGGCGTCGAGCCCGAACGCCGTGTGCAGGTACTGGACCGCCGCCTCGGCGGCGTCGGCCTCGATGACGCAGCTGATCCGGATCGCCGAGGTCGAGATCATCTCGATGTTGATGTCGTTGGCCGCCAGCGTCTCGAACATGGTGGCGGCGACGCCGGGGTTCGACTTCATGCCGGCGCCGATCACCGAGACCCGCCCGATCGAGTCGTCGCTGGTCACCCGTTTCGCCCCCAGCTGGCTGGCAATGCCGCTCTCCAGGATCGACCGTGCCTCCTCGAGGCTGTCGGTCGGCACCGTGAACGAGATGTCGGTCATCCCGTGCTCCGAGACGTTCTGCACGATCATGTCGACGTTGACGCCGGCGTCGGCCAGCGCCCGGAACAGCGTGCCCGACACCCCGGGCTTGTCTGGCACGTCGACGACCGTGATCTTCGACTCCGACAGATCGTGGGTGATCGCCCGGATGATCGGTTGCTCCATTGCCAGTTCCTCTCCGACTACGTAGGTACCCGGCTCCCAGGTGAACGCCGAGCGGATGTGCAGCGGCACGTCGTGGTTGTGGGCCACCTCGACCGAGCGCATCGCCGGCTTCGGGCAGCCGGTGGCCGTCATCTCCAGCAGCTCGTCGAACGTGATCGACGGCATCTTCTGGGCGGCCGGGACCAGTTGGGGATCGGCGCTGAACACGCCCGATACGTCGGTGTACAGCTCGCACATGTCGGCCCTGAGGGCTTTGCTGAGGGCGACGGCCGTGGTGTCGCTGCCGCCCCTTCCCAGGAACGTCACGTCCCGGTCGGTAGACACGCCCTGCGAACCGGCGACGACCGGCACGTTGCCCGCCTCGAGGCTCTCCAGGACCCGGCCCGGCGTGATCTCCAGGATCTTGGCGTTCCGATGGTTGGTATCGGTGATGAACCCGGCCTGGCTGCCGGTGAACGAGTGGGCGGGGACGCCAAGGTCAGCCAGGGCCATGCACATCAGGGCGATCGCCTTGCGCTCGCCGGCGGTGATCAGCATGTCCATCTCACGTCCCGGGCGGACGCTCGAGACCCGGTCGGCGAGGAGCAGCAGCTCGTCGGTCTCCTTGCCCATGGCGGAGACCACCATCGTGACCTGGTCGCCTCGGCGCCGGCACCGGGCGACGTGATCGGCGACAGCCCGGATCCGCTCGGGATCGGCGACCGAGGTTCCTCCGTATTTCTGCACGACGAGGGCCACGGCTACTCACCGTACTGGCCGTCGAGCCAAAGCCCGAGTGCCCTCGGCCGCCGTTTCGGTGGGGTCGGAGGGGGGCCGGGGTGGTGTCTCGTGCCGGTACCTTGTCCCTTCGTGGGTACTGAACGAAGAGAACGCCAGAAGGCCAACCGGGCCAGGAAGATGGCCGAGCAGCACCGGGTCGAGCAACGCGACCGGCGAAAGCAGTACGCCATCATCGGCGTGCTCATCGCCGCCGGGATCGCCGGAGCGGTCTACCTGCTCTCCCTCGGTGGCGACGACGACACAGCGGCCGGCAGCACGACGAGCATCGAGCTCAACACCACCACGACGGCCGAGCCCGTCGAGGTGGCCGAGGCCGCAGTCGTCGCCCCGGAGCCCGGCGGCACGATCGAAGGCACCGCCGAGTGCCCCGCCGCTGACGGCTCGTCGGAGCGAATCACGTCGTTCACCGAGTCCCCACCGACCTGCATCGACACGACCGCCACCTACACCGCGGAGATCGACACGACGCTCGGCGTCATGACGGTCGAGCTCGATGCGGCCAAGGCACCGGAGACAGTGAACAACTTCGTCTTCCTCGCCCGCTACCACTACTACGACGGCACACCGTTCCACCGGATCATCCCCGGCTTCGTGATCCAGGGCGGAGACGCCGTCGGCGACCCGCTCGGCACCGGGGACCCGGGGTATGCCATCGACGAGGAACCACCCGAGCTCGGCGAGTACACCGTCGGGTCGCTGGCGATGGCCAAGGGCCAGGGGCCGACCACCACGGGCAGCCAGTTCTTCATCGTGACCGGACCCCAGGGCGAGGCACTTCCCCCCGAGTACTCGCTGTTCGGCTCGGTCACCAACGGGCTCGATGTCGCCCTCGACATCGAGCAGATCCCAACGACACCGCTCGACCAACCGACCGAGGAGATCTACATCAACTCGATCACGATCAGCGAGAGCTGAGCCCTCAGCCCGGGTCGCGCAGCCCGGGTCGCGCAGCCCGGATCGCCCAGCCCGGATCGCCCAGCCCGGATCGCCCAGCAACTGCGGGCCGCTCAGCCCGGGTCGGCGGCGGCGACGCCGCGGACGTACGTCCGCACCCCGCCGAGACCGACGCCGAACCGGTCGAGGGTATCGATGGCGAAACCGGCCCGGCGCAGCGCAACCGGCACGTCGCGACGGAAATCATGGCCGAGGCGCCGCCGCAGCAGCGGACCCGCCGCCAGCTGGACCACCCGTCGCCAACCAAGCCCAGCCGTCGGCTCCACGAACAGCAATCGTCGGCGCCGCTCGCCGCCTGTCAGCTCGCCCCGGAGCCGTCGGAGCGCTTCGTCGGTCCACTCCGGCGACCACAGGGCCAGCGTCATGAGCTCGTCGCCCTCGGTGGCCGTAGCCCGGGCCCGAGCGAGCTGGTCCTGCAGGCCGGTCGGCTCGAAGAGATCGGGGTTCGGGGTACCCGTCGGCAAGCCGGTGAGCGTACCGTGGAGCAATGGTTCGCCGCCAGCGCTCGACCAGGCCCCTCCAGCCGGCAGCGACCGAGTGGAGCTTCCCCCCGGTCGCCGACCTCCCACCCGATGAAGACCTGGTAGCGACGGGAGCCGATCTCGAACCGGGCACCCTGCTCAGCGCCTACACCGCCGGATACTTCCCGATGCCGATCAACCGCCAACGGATCGGCTGGTTCCACCCCGATCCTCGGGGCGTGCTCAGACCCGACCTGCTACGGATCAGCCGATCGCTCCGGCGATCGGTCAAGCGATTCACCACCACGGTCGACACCGCCTTCGACGATGTGATCAGGGCCTGCGCCGACCCCGCGCGACCGCTCGGCTGGATCGACAATCGGATGCTGAAGGCCTACTGCCGGCTGCACCGCATTGGATGGGCCCACAGCGTCGAGGTTTGGGACGACGAAGGCCTCGCCGGTGGGCTGTACGGCATCGCCATCGGCGGGTTCTTCGCCGGCGAGTCGATGTTCCATCGCCGAACCGACGCATCCAAGGTGGCGCTGGTGCGCCTCCTCGAGCTCCTCGACGACGACGCCCTGATCGACGTGCAGTGGGTCACTCCTCATCTTCGCAGCCTGGGGGCCGTCGAGATCAGCAGGTTCGAGTACTGCACCGCCCTCAAGGCCGCTCTCGAGATGCCGACTCCGGACGCCCTCGACCACGACGACGTTCGCTCCGGGCCCATCCGATAGTCCACACTGCTGGGGTGACCAAACCCGATCGGCCGTGGATGATGCGGACCTACTCCGGCCATTCGACGGCCAAGGCCTCCAACGAGCTCTATCGGACGAACCTGGCGAAGGGACAGACCGGCCTGTCGATCGCGTTCGACCTGCCAACCCAGACCGGCTACGACCCCGATCATCCCCTCGCGGCGGGCGAGGTTGGCAAGGTCGGCGTACCGGTCGTGCACAAGGGCCACCTGGCCACCCTGCTCGACGGCATCCCGGTGGCGCAGATGAACACGTCGATGACGATCAACGCCCCGGCGGCCTGGCTTCTCGGCCTCTACGTGGCCAATGCCGCCGATCAGGGCG
>JAOTYQ010000786.1 GCA_029861725.1 Acidimicrobiia bacterium
GAGCTCCTCGCCGCCTGCAGCGCCTGGCAGGTGAAGGACACCGCCGCCGGTCTGCTCAACGACCACACCGACCCCGCCTACGATCAGGCTGTCATCGACCAGCTCGGTTCGATCGATGCCGCCGCCAAGCCCATCGTCGCCCGTCTCGGTCGAGCCCTCGACCGCTTCGCCGACTACGGGCCCCGTCTGGCGGCGGCGCTGGCCAACGTGAGAGCCGGTGATCACCGCTGGCTCGCCGAGCCGCTCATCGCCTCGTATCACACCGTCTGGTTCGAGCTCCACGAAGATCTGCTGGCCACGCTCGGGCTCGACCGTCGAACCGAGGCGGTGGCCCCCGCCTGACGTTCCCCTACCCGCGTCCCCTCCGCCGTCTCCGTTCCCGCACGAAACATCCGCCAAGCGAGCAACCCCCACACCCGCGAAGACCAGCAGCGATCGCCCCAGCGCCTCGATGCCCAGCGACCAACAAGCAAGGAACAGACTCATGGCTCAGTTCGGACCAGTCCTCACCGCGATGGTCACCCCGTTCGACGACTCCGGCGCCCTCGACCTCGACCGGGCGCAAGGCCTGGCCAGGCATCTCGTCGCCAACGGGAACGACGGGGTCGTCGTCGCCGGGACGACCGGTGAGGCCCCCACCCTCACCACGGACGAGCAGGTCGAGCTCTTCGCCGCCGTGCGCGAAGCCCTCCCCAACCACGCGGTCATCGCCGGGACCGGCTCCAACGACACCCGATCGGCCATCGCCAACACGCAAGGCGCGACTGCGGCCGGGGTCGACGGCGTCCTCGTCGTCACCCCCTACTACAACCGCCCCTCCCAAGCCGGGCTCGAGGCCCACTTCACTGCGGTGGCCGCCGCCACCGACAAGCCCGTCGTCCTCTACGACATCCCGATCCGCACCGGACGCAAGATCGAGACCGACACGCTGCTCCGCCTGGCCGAGATCGACAACATCGTCGCCGTCAAGGACGCCGCTGGTGACCCGGCCGAGACCGCCAGCCTGCTGGCCAAGGTCGACGGCGCACTCGAGGTGTACTCCGGCGACGACTCGCTCACCCTCCCGTTCCTGTCGGTTGGCGGGGTCGGGGTGATCGGCGTCGCCACCCACTGGATCGGTCAGATGATGAGCGACATGATCACCGCCTACAGCAAGGGCCAGGTGGCCGAGGCCATCGCCCTGAACGCGGCGATGATTCCCTCCTTCGACTACGAAGCCATGCCGGACGCCCCCAATCCAGTACCGTCGAAGGCGATGATGAATCTCCTGGGCGTGCCCGTCGGGCAGTGCCGACCGCCGATGGGCCCCGAACCCGACGATCTGGCCGACCGAGCACGGGCCGTGCTCGCCGGACTCGGGCGGAGCGTCGCCTAGTGGCATCCCCGGTACGAGTCGTCTTCCTCGGCGGCCTCGGCGAGATCGGACGCAACTGCGCCGTCATCGAGGTCGATGGTCGGATCATGCTGATCGACTGCGGCCTCATGTTCCCCGACGACGACATGGCCGGCGTCGACCTCGTCCTCCCCGACTTCACCTACCTGCGCGACAACGCCCACCGGATCGAGGGCGTCGTCGCCACCCACGGTCACGAGGACCACATCGGCGCGCTGAGCTTCCTGCTCGGAGAGGTGCCGCTGCAGATCATCGGGTCGCCCCTCACCCTCGGGCTCGCCCGCAACCGCATCGACGAGCGCGGCGTGCTCGACCAAGCGACGTTCATCGAGGTATCCGACGGCGACCGGATCAAGGTGGGACCGTTCGACCTCGAGTTCTTCCCCGTCACCCACTCGGTTCCTCACGGCTTCGCAACGGCGTTCCACACGCCCCAGGGGGTGATCCTCCACTCCGGTGACTTCAAGCTCGACATGACTCCCGTCGATCGTCGTCTCACCGACCTCGCCGGGATCGGCCACCTCTCCAAGGACGAAGGCATTCGGCTGTTCCTGTGTGATTCGACCAACGCCGAGCAGCCGGGGTTCTCGGCCTCGGAGACGTCGATCGGCCAATCGATCCACGACCTGTTCCAGGCCCGCGACGGGCGCCGGATCATCGTCGCCTGCTTCGCCAGCCACATCCACCGGGTCCAGCAGATCGCAGATGCCGCCATCGCCGCCGGTCGAACCGTGGCCACCCTCGGGCGCTCGATGAACAGCAACGTGGCACTGGCCCGCAAGATGGGCCTGCTCAGCATCCCCGAGGCCAAGCTGCGCAACATCGAGAACGTCGGCGAGATCCCCGTCGAGGAGCTCTGCGTGATCTCGACCGGGTCGCAGGGCGAGCCGATGTCGGCCCTGGCCCGCATGGCGACCGGCGACAACCGATGGCTGGAGGTCCAGGAAGGCGACTGCGTCATCCTCTCGTCGCACCCGATCCCCGGGAACGAGTCGAGCGTGAGCAGGGTGATCGACGGGTTGCTTCGCAAGGGGGCGGAAGTCGTTCACTCCGCCAACGCCAACGTCCACGCAACCGGCCACGCCAAGGCCGAGGAACTGAAGGTACTGCACTCGATCGTCCAACCCGAGTGGTTCGTGCCGGTGCACGGCGAGTACCGGCACCTGACCGAGCACGCCCGTCTGGCCGCTCAGATGGGTACCCGACCCGACCGAATCGTGCTCTGCTCCGATGGC
>JAOTYQ010000788.1 GCA_029861725.1 Acidimicrobiia bacterium
GTCGCCGTCGGCGAGATCGAACTCGAGCAGGTGGGTCTGGACGTCGACGATCAGCTCGTCGCCCCCGAGGGCTTCTTCGGCGGCGTCGGGCTCGACGGTCGCCTCGTCGGGCACGGTGAACGTGCCACCAGGGCCGGTCGAGGTCGGGCCGCCGGCCGTGGCGGTCGTCGAGGTTGAGCTGATGGCCGCCTCCGAACTACAGGCGGCCAACGCGCTGAGCACGGTGGCCGAGCCGCAGAACGCGAGGAACTCCCGCCGCGACATGCCGGTGCGGCGGATGCCGTCCTCGATGGATGCCCGGGCCCGACGGGCGGCCTCCCGCGCCACCGGGCTGGGGGCCGACGGGGCGTACTCGCCGTTGGAGATCGGGCCCAGCTCGATCGGCAACCCGGTTCTACGCATCATCCGAGGGGACCTGTGCCTGGGCCGCGGCTCGGGTCAGGCGTCGACCGGCCGGAAGCCGCCGTTGGTCGCCTCGACCCGGTAGGCGTGGGGAGCGGAGAAGTGGGCCGGCAACAGGAGTGCGTCGTGCTCGACCGCCCGTTCGAGGATGGCCCGCCGCGACGCAGCCGAGCGCTCACCGTCGATGCAGAACCCGCTGTTCCACTCCGGCTTCAAGACCTGGACGGGGCTGTGCATCGCGTCGCCGGAGAACAGCGCCCGCTCGCCTCCGGACTCCAGCCAGGCGATGTTGTGACCCGGGGTGTGGCCGGGCGACAGCTCGAGCCGCATCGAATCGTCGACCTGGCAGTCGTTGCCCTCCCAGAGCTCGACGAGGTCCCGGTCGAACACCGGGCGGATGCTGTCGTCGAAGACGTTGGCGTTGAACTCCAACCCGGTCTGATCGGTGATGTCGGGATTCCAGAACTCGTATTCGATCCGGTTGAAGTAGTGGGTGGCGTTGGGGAACGTCGGGACCCACTCGCCGTCGACGAGGCTGGCGTTCCAGCCGACGTGGTCGAGGTGGATGTGGGTGCAGACGACGGCGTCGACGTCCTCGGGCTGGACGCCCATCGCCTTCAGCCGATCGAGCCAATCGGTCTCCAGCCCGCCCATGCCCTCCATGTTCCGTTCCTTGTGGTTGCCGTTGCAGGTGTCGACGAGGATCGTCTTCTGCGGGGTCTGGACCACCCAGGAGTGCACGCTGACCAGCGCGAGGTTCGTCTCGGGCTCGACGAACTGGGCGATGACGTCGGGCCCGTGGTCGGCGATGACCCCGGGCTCCCACGAGGGCATCAGGACGTCGGCGGGGAACGCCGGGCCGTACGCCTCCTCCATCCGGGTGATCGTCACGTCACCGATCGTTCGCGTGATGTTGCCGTTCGCTGCCATGGCCGGATCGTAGCCCTACATCCTTGGCGGAGGGATCTCGTGACTTCGTTCAAGTTCTGGGATGTTCGGCCGGAGACCCAACTCCAGGCGGCGGGCACCGTCTCCGCCGCACCCTAGCCGTCGACGTGCGTCCCGGGGTCGACCGGTTCGAGCGAGAAGTGGGTGTGACGACCGAGCCACGGGTCGTCGCGGTTCGCCCGCTGGAGCACGACGGTCGCTCGGCCCCCCCGAGGGAACGAGGAGCCGTCGGCGCGTCGTCCGAGCGAGTCCCACCGGGCCGCGATGATCCCCATCAACCCGTCGCCGGCCACCCACACGTCGGCCCCGTCGCTGTCGAACGCGAACCCGTCGATGTTGGGCCATACCGCCCGCCACTGCTCGGCCCGGAGCGCGTCGAGCCCCCGGGCGACCGTCGCCTTCGTCCCGTAGCCGATCACGTCGGAAGCGAAGCGCTTCGACGCGGCGGCGAAGTCCTCGCCCGCCACCTCGCGCCCCCAGCCGGCCAGCCAGTCGCGCAGCTCCCGCTCGAGGTCTCGTTCCTCCCGATCGTGCACCATCGGACCCATCCTTTCGCGATCGGGACCGCTCTGCCGTCCCGTGCCGCGACAGCACCCCGGCCGCCGCAGGTGTCGACCGGGGTGCCGCCGCCATCGCTTTCGCCGAGCTCTAGCGGTCGGGGAGTCGGCCCACTAGAGTAGGGCGTCGGTGGCGATGAGCCGCTTGGCCAGCTCGGTGGCGATGCTGCGAACGAACTTGGGATCGTTCTCCAACACCTGGTCGAGCCGGTTGTGGGGGATGATCAGTGCATCGAGGTCGGTCTTCGCGGTCACCGTCGCCGTGGCCGGCTCCTGGGCGAAGTACGCCAGCTCCCCCACGATGTCGCCATCGGAGAGCTCGGCCACCACCCGGCCATCGATATCGACCGTCGCGGTGCCACGATCGATCACGAAGCTCTGGTGGTGGTGGATGCCTTGCTTGATCAGCACGTGGCCGGCGCTGACCGAGACGTCCTCGACGGCCTCGGCGAGGTTGCGGAGCGCCTTTGAGCTCGCCCCGGCGAACAGCCCGACCCGGTGGAGCCGTGACTGCTTCTTGTCTCGTGACTTGAGCTGCATCAGGTTGTGTCCTTTCGGTTCTTCGTTGTCATCGGTGGTCAATGGGTTGGTGGGTTGTCAGAAGCCGACCTCGGCGCTGGTCGGCACAGCCCCTGCGTCCCTGACTCGCCGAGCCAACTGAGCCAGGAGCTCGGCTGACAATGGCGGGACATCGCGCAGGAGAACTCG
>JAOTYQ010000188.1 GCA_029861725.1 Acidimicrobiia bacterium
CTGGCGAGGTGGGCTCCCCATGCCTGGTTGGGAACTGCTGGGGGCATCAGCTCGGGCACGGTGATGTCGGCGTCGCAGTAGAACGCCGCCCACTCGGGATCGTCGATGAGGGGCACATGAGGTTGCACGAACGCGAGCTTGAGCGTGAATGGTCGCTGCGGGCTGCGGCTCTCGAGCCAGTCGATCGTCTGGTCGGCGATGAATGACGTCAGATCATGCTCCTGGGGCAGCACGCTGGTCTCTCCCCGCCAATGCGCTGGCGTCAGGCGGAACACATTGCGAATCTGCTCCCGGTACGAGTCGAGTAGCCCATGCTCGGCCAGATGGTCCGTGTAGGGAGTTGCCAGGCGCCGACTCACGTGGACGTACTTGTCGTACTCCTCGACGACATGGTCCCAGCCGAATTCTCGGACGAAACCCTCGTAGGACCTCATGTCGTAGGGCCCATCGACGGCGTCGAGCGTCGCTCGATCCGGAAGGTCGTGATAGTGGGTCTTGC
The DNA here is from genome assembly GCA_029861725.1 of Acidimicrobiia bacterium. Lineage (GTDB taxonomy): Bacteria > Actinomycetota > Acidimicrobiia > Acidimicrobiales > SZUA-35 > CADEDH01. The sequence continues at coordinate 500 of JAOTYQ010000188.1, forward strand.
CGATCGTCGCCGTCTCATAGCCGGCGGCTCGGAGGGACTTCATCATGGTCGGCCACATGGGATCGAACGATCCAGTGTTGGCGAACAGGCCGAGCTCATGGGTGTAGCGGCCGGTGATGACCGAGGCGCGCGACGGCTGGCAGATCGGGCTCTGGCACCAGGCGTTGGTGAAGCGAACCCCACGTGCGGCGAGGTCGTCGAGTACGGGCGTCTTCAATACCGGGTGACCGGCCGCGCCAAGCACATCATGGCGGTGCTGATCGCTGTAGATGAACAAGATGTTGTCGGCCATCGGACACCCTAACGTTCTCGGCGGACCTCGATCGAAGCTCTGGGCTGACCGCTCCCGATGTCCGACAACACCACCCGCAACCTCCCAAACGTACGAGCGGGTAGCGGGGTTGACCAGCGCCTGGGGTGATCGCAAACGAGACCACCGAGAGCAACCGGGCGGTCGACAGAGTCGACGACCACCAGGAGTGACGACGGCGGGCAGACCGCCTGTGATCTCGAGCGCGATGTACGTGCCGTCCTCGGGTGGTCGACCGGCCACCCTCGGCGCCCGCTATCGAGCGGCACCGGAAGGCCGATCGGCCACGACATCGACCCCGAAGAACGGACGAACCTCGAGGCTCTCCTCCAGCCGCTCTGCGACTGGGGCCTCTACCGGTCGAACAAGACCGGCGCGGCGCCCGAATCCTCGCCCTCGAGTCATAGCTCCCGGCCAACGATCTGGAGCAAGGAACGATCGGGCCCTGCCGTACCGCTTGGTGCCGGGTTGGGCCGAGATGGGTGACGAGCTCAAGCAGCGTCGCTCGTCCGGCCGAGCCCAGGTCGAGGGCCTAACGCAGCTTCCACCTGGATGGTGAGTGCTTCCCTCCAGCCCTCATAGCCGTCGACCTCGTTCAGCAGGTCGAGGTACATCGCTGCATCGTCGCCGACCGGGGTGTGGAGCGGGGTGCCGGGGTCGGATGCGGCGGCGACGATCGCCTCGGCGACAACCCCAGGGTCGGCCCCGTTGTCGACGCTGGCCCCGACGAACGACTGGACCCACTGCGCGTCGGCCGCATACACGTCGCTCACCGGGTCGTCGGAGCCCAAGCGCTTGGCCAAGATCTCGGTCCGGGAGAAGCCCGGTTCGATGGACACCACACGGATCCCGAACGGTGCGACCTCGTATTCGAGCGCTTCGCTCACGGCGTTGAGCGCCTGCTTGGATGCCGCATACATGGACCCATAGGGCGTCGCAGGAAGCCGCCCGGCGATCGAGCTGACGTTGATGATGACGCCCGAGCGCTGCGCTCGCATCGTGGGGAGGACGGCTCGAATGGCCCGCAGCGGTCCCCAGAAGTTGGTGTCCAACTGCTTGAACGCGGTGTCCATCGGCACGGTCTCCACCGGTCCCCCGCTCACGACGCCTGCGTTGTTCACGAGGACATCGACCGTCCCGTGGCTCCTGACGACGCCTCTGATCGCCGCCTCGACCGAGGCGTCATCGCACACATCGAGTTGTTCGAGATGGACCGTCAGGTTCTCAGCAGCTGCCCGTTTCGACAGCGCATCTGCCTTCGCCAGGTCTCGCATCGAGGCGACGACGGTGTCGCCCCGACGAGCGAAGGCCAACGAGGCCTCCAGACCGAAGCCGCTGCTGCAGCCTGTGATCACGACAACGCCCATGGTTGCACTCCAATCGTTCGTCTCGAGCGCCCGACGCCCGACGTTCCGCACATGCCGGTCAGCTCACGAGCTCGCCGAGCCGTGCTCGATCGGGCCCTGGGGGCGGGTCGACGGCCGTGCCGGCGACCTCGATGGCGTGCTCCAGCAGGCCATCCCGAGACAGCACCTCATCGGCTCGCGTCAGGCAGCACATGATCTCCGACCGGGCTCTGAACACGGTGAGATCGCTGTTCGCAGCGGCGTCGAATGCCGCTGCCATGCGCCGTTGCGGCGTGTCCTCGACCTCGCGTCCGTCGGCGATGGCACGCATCTCCTCGATCCTCGATCGATCGATCCGGCGGGTCTCGTCGTACCAGGGCCCGATCTCGAGTTCGGTCTGACGTCCGAACTCGCGAGCCAGTTCCACGGGATCGTCCAGGTGCTTGCGGACCATGTCGCGTAGCAGGACCGTGTGCATCAGGGCGAACGACATTCCCCGGCCGAGCGATGGGTTCGAGCACGCCGCCGCGTCCCCGATCGAGAGCATCCCGGTGACGACCGGCTGGTCATCCACCAGGAACGTCCGCTTGCGATCGGAGACGCCGACCATCGAAGCCATCTCGCTGATCGGCTCACCATCGAGCCAGTGGGCATGCAGCGGGCACTGCCGCACGACCGACTCGAACACCTCGGGCTGGCGGAAGCGGCGGAGCAGCTTGTCGGTCGATGAGGCGTACAACATGATGGCCCACGTGCCGTTGTCGGACGGGATGGTGAGCACCGACATGCTCCCGAAGGGGGTGAGGATCGGCGCTCGCAGCTCCGGCACCGTGCCATCGGCCGAGGCGAAGAAGCGGCAGTAGTAGGCGAAGCCACTGTCTTCGACCACCTCGTGGGGGGCGATCGCGCCGAGTGCCGACAGCCAGCGGACCGTCGGCGAGTTGCGTCCCGTTGCGTCGACGACCAGGTCGGCCGCGATCTCCTCTCCGCTGTCGAGGCGCACCCCGGCGACGTGCGGGGTGCCCGGAGCTGCCCGTGAACCGGCGATCAGGCTGTCGACGGCCACTCCTCGACGCACGGAGATGCTCGGGCCGATCTCCAACGTCACGGCCAGCACCCACTCGATGGTCGAGCGGCGCCCCGTCAGCATGGTGAACCGGTCGTCGTCGGGCTCTCGATGTCGGCGCGGCGTGCCGCTCTGCCGGAGGAACCCGTCGATCGGGTCGAGGTGGAGACCTCCGGCGAGCTCCAGGCGGGCTGCCACATCGGGGAGCTCATCGGAGAGGATCGACCCGCCTCTGGGCAGCAGGATGTGCGCGAGCCGGAACTGGCTCACGGCCCGCCGATTCCACGAGCTCCACGCCTCGTCGACGCTGCGGGCGAGCGGCCCGCCATCTCGTTCGAGCACGGTCACCGAGTGCCCGTCCCGGGCCAAGAGCAGCGCGGCGGCGCTGCCACCGATGCCGGCACCGATCACAACGATTTCAGCCATGAGTAGTCCTCCTACCTCACGTTGTTCGTGCCACTGACGATGAGGGGAATCGCTGCTCACCCTCCAGACCAGGACCTGCTCAGTTCCTGCTCAGATCGCGCCGGGCCCGCCGTGGCGCCGGTCACAGGATGCGAGTCAGCCCGCGCTGCTACGGCCGTAGAGCTCCCACTGCCACAGCCGGTGGACCAGCAGATCGATGCCTCTCGCCAGGTGTCGGCGGTAGGTCGAGAACGCCATGCCGAGGACCTCCGCCGCTGCCTCCTGGGTGACGGCACCGTGCAGGTAGGTTCGCTCGACGGCCCGGCGAGCCCGCTCGGTCCGAGGGTGTTCATCGAGGGCCGCGAACCCTTCTCGTATGGTCTCAGCCAGCCTGTCGGGTCCGTCGCCGCGGGGGCCCTCCCGCACGACCCGGGACGCCAACAGAGGGTTGTCGGCGAGCCGAGCCGGCTGGCTCAGATCTCGCAGCGCCGACCGCACCGCCTCGCCGAACGCCGACTCGTCGAGCGAGACCAGCATCGGCGTGCGGTCGGTCGCCGGTTCGATCGGCGCCCCGGACTCGAGCTTCACCATCCGGTCGAGCCACGGCTCCAGCGGGACGACCCGCCAATCGTGCTCGAAGACCACCATCTCCACATCGCCGACGGTGTGGACGGCGTCGTCGACCGGGTGGAAGTCGACGTAGTGCATCATCGGCTCGAACGACCCCTCCCGGGGCTTGACCACGTAGTCGAGGCTCAGCCCCTCCATGGTCAGCCAATAGCGGACCGCCAGGATCGTCACCGCGTTGTAGGTGGGCGACGGTGGGAGCGTGCCGGCCTCGGCGTCGCACACGAAGCGGAACAGCCCGACGGTCTCACCCAGTCGAGGCGGGCCTCGTCGCTGGGCCCGCCGCCAGATGGCGGCCACGCTGGGGTCGGCGGCCAGATCGTCGCTCGTCGGCTCGTCGAAGACGAGCATGGTGATGAACCCGATGACGTCGCCCAGCGATCGGAGCACGATGAACCCGTGCGGCTGCCGCTCGAGCCAGTGGTCGAGCACCGCAACAGTGGCCGGCCCGTAAGAGGCGGCGACGAGCTCGGCCAGCGCATCGCGATCGCCGACCCTCACCCCGGTCGCCTCCGTCTGCCCGAACGACGACCAGTCCCACGCCGACCGCAACACCGAGCGCCGCCGATGGAGGTACAGGTAGTTCTCGGCGCACCGGTCCGGGTCCTCCTGCAGCCGCACCGGGTCGAGGATGTGGTTCCGCAGCGCACGCTTGGCGCTGGCGTAGCGATCGGGATCGTTGTTGTAGAGATCGGCCTCGATCACCTCACGGGCCAGGTCGTGAGGGCAAAGGCCTTCGGAGAGGCGGTCGATCCACGGTTGAGCGGCGAGCCACTCGTACAGCTGCTCGGCCCCCGCCTGGTCGCAGAGCTCTCGGATCATGCTGCGCGTCGTCATCCGGCTGAGCGAGACCAGCTCGATGGCCAGTCGATGTTGATCATCTGGCACTTCGTCGATCAGTCGCCCCAGCATGGCCGCCACCACATCGGGGGCTTCGTTGATCGCCTCAGGAACGACCCCGCCCGGATGGTTCAGAAGGGTCTCGGCCAGGAGCTGGAGCGCCAGGGGATGGCCGTGCCCGAGCTCCATCGCCTTCGGCGCGAGATCGGATGGGACCCCGGCCAACGTGAGCAGCCGGTGCCCATCATCGCTCGACAGGCCACGGAGCGGGATCAGCTCGAGCAGCGCCGACCAGGTGGGATCAGAACGCAACTCCAAGCTCGGGACACGACGCGACCCGATCAGCACCAGGGTCTGCGACGGCAACGCCGGCAACAGCTCCACTCGTAGCCAACGCTCGATCGGACCAGCGGAGTCGAACGAGTCCAACACCACGACCACCCGCTCCGGCTGATCGGTGTCGATCCGCTCGAGGACAGCGCCAGCAAGCGCCCGTGTCGACGCGTCGATGGAGCGGAGGTCGACCGTCACGACGCGACACCCGGCGCCCGTCGCTTCCTCTGCCAGCACTGACAGCAGGCGGGATTTCCCGATACCTCCCGGTCCGAACACCCACCAAACCCGGGGTTCCGAACCACCGAGGAGGAGCCTGAATCGGGCGACCTCTTCTTGCCGCCCAACGAAATGACGATGAGCCACGGCCATCGCATCGTCGTAAAGGCCCATAAACCAAAACTAGTTGGTCGAACCGACCTCGTCGCCGCTAAATCGTCCATGGCTCGGCCCGCCGCCTATCGGGCCGCGCTGACGGCCGCAACGAACAGGCCGGAGGCGGGCACGCGCTCACAGATTAGATCGGTGACGAGCCGAAGCTGGTGCTCGGCGGACGGGAAAGTCGGCTTGTGCAAGGTTGGTGTGGACGGCCCGTACGGCTGCGCTCGACAGCGCAGGTGATGTCGTGATCTTCGACCCTGCTGTCGATGTCGTCGATTTCGGTGACCCTGCGGCGGCCCTGACGGAGGCGTACGTCGGGAGGGTCCGGTGGGATCCTCGGAACAACCCGGGTAGCTGGTCCCTTCCGACACTGACGCCACCCCGGGCACAACCATGGAATTGTCCGAGCGAGATCTCTGGAAGAACGATCGTCCGCGACGGTCAATGGCTGAGCGACTGATCGCGAGCGGCACACCTACCACGGCTCGAAGAACCGACATCGGTCAACCAATCGCTCGAATCCCGACCAGGAGACCGCGGAAACCGGAGTCAAGCACCCCGACCGTCCGCGAGCGCTCGGCCAACCCGATCGAGAACGATGGCCTGGCCCTCGATGAACATGTGTCCGCACGAGGGTTGCCGTAGCAGGATGGCCGTCCGGAAGGGCCGGTGTGCGTTATCGGGCCGTGCTCACTCGGCGTCCGTCCAGCTGCCGAGGGGCGCTCGTCCGGTCGAGGCATCGAGGCGGCAAGTGCGTTCGGACTGGGTCGTGGTTGGGAGCGAGCCGATCGAGTGCGAAGCGACCGTATGCGATCGAGTCGCCACGTCGTTGTGCTCGCCGAGCTTGCTCCTCGATGCTTGGCTGATGTCCTTAGCGTCCACTTGGTTCTCGTGTCACTATGAGTCAGTGACCGACGGGATTGCCCCGCCGCCATCGGGAACCATTGTCTTCTTCTTCACCGACATCGAGAGCTCGACGAAGATGTGGGCTGATGACCGCGAGGCGATGGCTCAGGCTCTCGAGCAGCACGACGTGATTCTGCGTTCGGTCATCGAGGCCCATAGTGGCTACATCTTCACTACCAGTGGGGACTCGTTCGCGGTCGCATTTGCCAGAGTCAGTGATGCCGTCGCCGCCGCAATGGAGTCCCAAGATCGTCTCAAAGCCGAGGCCTGGCCGCTCACCCCAGGCGTTCTGGTGCGAATGGGCCTCCATTTGGGTGAAGCTCAGGAACGAGGTGGCGACTACTTCGGTCCGGCGGTGAACACCGCCGCTCGCATCATGTCAGCTGGACACGGAGGGCAGATCCTGCTGTCGGGCCTCGTAGCCGAGCTGGCGGAGGGCGCCGAGCTTGTCAGCCTCGGTCGCCACCGCCTTAGAGGGCTGGCCGAAGAGATCGAACTCTGGCAGATCGGAACAGAGCGCTACCCGCGGCTGCGCACCGCCGCTGGGCCCAAGACGACCATGCCGGTCCCGCCCACTGCCCTCGTTGGCCGAGAGCGCGAGGTGTTCGAGCTGTTGGAGCTCCTCGGTCGACACGCACTCGTGTCAGTCGTCGGGCTCGGCGGGCTGGGAAAGACCCGGGTCGCCATCGAGGTCGGTCGGCAGCTCCACCACGCTGGCAACGCTGTGTACTTCGCCGATCTCGCCCCGCGCAGCGACGCCACGTCGGTCGTCGAGGAGCTGTGCGCGACTGTGGGCCTCACCGAAATGACCGGAGATCCGATGGAAGCGTTGGCGACGCTTTTCAACCGCGAGCCATCGGTCATCGTGGTCGACAACTGCGAGCATGTTCTCCCCCACGTCCGAGACTACGTGGCCAGCCTCCGGGCGGCTTGCCCGCAGCTGCGGATGCTCGCGACGAGTCGGGAGCCGCTGGGCCTGGCCGGCGAACGCCGATACGACCTGCTGCCTCTGACCGTCGATCGCGAGGCTCTAGATCTGCTCCGCATGCGGTCGGAGGAAGCAGGGAGCGTTCAACAGATCGCCGAACACGCTGCAATCCGACTCTGCTCGATCCTGGACGGCATCCCACTCGCGATCGAGCTCACCGCACCGTGGTTACGTGTGATGGACGCCCAGACGCTGAACGACAGGCTGGCTGCTGATCCGTTCCTCGCTGACGATGGCTCGGTCCAGGCAACCTCCACCGTCCGCAAGGCGATCGACTGGTCACTCTCTCGGCTCGATGACCACGTCGCCGACCTGCTCTGCGACTTGTGCTTGTTCCCTGCGGGATTCACCTATCAGCAAGCGGAACTGCTCGCCGAGCGTGATCCGGCGGCCCGTCTTGCGGCCCTCGCCGACGCCTCGTTGCTCCAACTGACAACCACAGCCAGCGGCGGGCGCTATCGAGTGCTTGAACCGATACGGGCCCACTGCATCGAGCGCTCGGAGGCAGCCGGGAAGCTCCCCTCTGGTCAGGCGCGCCAAGCCGCCATCATGCTCGTCGTGGCCCGAGAGATTGCAGCCGGGCTGGCCACTGCAGACGAAGGCCGATGGCGGGCCGTCATTGAGGCCGAGATCCCGAACCTCGCTTCCGCGGTGGCTTGGTGCGCCAGCGCCGACCCCGCGACCGGAGCGTCGATCGCTGCCCCTTTTGCTGCCAGCGTCAGCATGCTTCCTCCCGGTGTCGCCCGGCTCGCGATCCCGACCGTCGAGGAAGCGGACTGGCGATCCCTTCCAAACGGGCTAACCGTTGCTGCGTTGTCCGCCTTCGCCCGTGCATACCTCGAGGCCAACCCGATCGGTATCGAGCTCATGACCGACGTAAGGGCTGAGATAGAGAGTCTCAAGGGCGCGGTCGACCCACCCGTCTTCGTCTATCTCGGCACGGTTCAGACCATCCTCGGCGATCCAGTTGGCGCCATCGACTTCTACGACCAAGCTGTGGCACGAGCTAGAGAGGTCGATGACATCTTGTCCGTGGCGGAAGGAAACATTCTCAAGAGCGCCTGGTCATGGTTCGCTCGCATGGACGGCTGGGCTGACTCGCTCCGAGAGGCGACCGAGCTGGCCAACGATCTCGGCTCACCGTCGCTGGTAAGTCTGTGCGAGGTCGTTGCCGGCTTCTTCGCCCTCGACGACGATCTCCACACCGCGGAGATTCACTTCGAACAGGCGCTGGCGGCCAACGCTCCAACTGGATACGGACCGGGAATGGCCGAGGTCATGCTGGGCCTCGTTCACGCTCGGAAGGGGGACCGGGATACAGCCCTGAAGCTGTCGGCGGCTGGAGTCGATCGCTTCACGCAAGCTGGGCTGCAGATGGAGGTCGGCATGGGCCTCGCCGTCTCGTCCGCGACTCTGCTTGAGCTTGGCGAGCCCTCCGCCGCCCACTGGGTCAGCACCCTCGTTTACCGACACTTCGAGCCGATCGCGGCCATGCCCGGCTATGTCCGCTATCTCGAAGCAGCCAGGACCGCCAGCTCGGCACCGTCCGACCCGGTTCCCAACACGAGACCGGACGCCGTCGACGGTGCGCTCTCCCTCTTCGATGAGCTGACGGCTGCGCCGTCGGGGGCCCAGTGACGTCCCTCCGACATTGCGTAGCAACGAGACCAGTGGATCGAATGGCCGGCGATCGTCGGTCGATACGAGGTCAGACGGACACCTCACGCTCCCCTCTCACCTCACCGCCAACAGCGTGGGTCGTCGCCCCAGAACGACGCTCAGAAATCCCGGTTCGCCGCGCTCTGGTACCGGCGTGATCGGGCGGTCTAGCCAATCGGAAACGTGCAACCCATAACCTGCCGCCGAGAGCAACGCCTGCTCGACGCCGATCCTGGTCACGCCCTGGCCGTTGCCAGCGGCGAACAGGTCGAAGGGCGTTGCCGAGCACGCGATATGTGCCGCACCGTTGTGCTCCGTCGGTCTCGACTGTGAACGTTATCGAGCTATGTCGCCTCGCTGGATGTCCCGACCGATCCAGCGGCCTGCCCCGCTCTTGAGGCCAAGC
>JAOTYQ010000789.1 GCA_029861725.1 Acidimicrobiia bacterium
CGTCGACGTCGGTCACCTGAAAGCACAGGTGCGGGCTGCCGACCCGGTTGTGAGCGATCTCGGCCGGCTCGGCGTGCCCGCCGGCGAGGTACTCGATCAGTTGCAGCTCATAGGCACCGAGAATCGCCGTAAGACGGCCGAGCTGCGTCTGCGACGACTGGAGAGCGGACAAGGAATGACCGCTGACGAGATCCGCCAGGTCGTCGAGCAGATACACGGCATCGTTGCGATCCTCGGCGCGGCCACTCCCAAGGACCGGCGTCGTGTCTACGAGGCTTGCCCAGCTGTCGATCACATACGACCAGGCCAACAAGCGCCTAAAACTCCGGGCGGCTCCGCAAGCGGGAGCCGTGGAGTCCGTACCTGTCGGAGGGGGGACTTGAACTCACCTCCCCCATCCGGCAACGAACGGCAATAGGTGGCAGGGAGCGGCAAACAGCGGCAACTGGTGACCGGCCGAAACGCTACTTGCCGCTCGCTGCCGCTCGGTGCCGCTGGCTGCCATTAGCAAAGCATTTGCAGCGCGACGCCCCCTCTACTCCCCCACCAGCTCGGCGAACGCCGCTGGCGCGAGCACCGGTGGACGCTGCTCGGGCCACTCGAGCAGATCCTTGTCACCGGTCACGATGTAGTCGACGGCATGCTCGCTGGCGAGCGCCACGAGGTAGTCGTCATCGACATCACGAGTGATCGACTCGACCTCCGCCGGATCCGGTACGACATCGACCAGGACCCGGAGCGTTTCGACATTCGGCAACGTCGAGGCCGATCCACTTCCGCATTCTCGGCCGCTGCGTGAGGACGTCATCGACTTCGGCAATCAGGGTCGGGTACATGACGACGTCAAAGGTTGCTGATCCGGCGAGCCAGTCCTGCACGATCCGATGGGCTGGACCGCTGCCGATGGCGGCCGACACCCACACGTAGGCGCCCAACACCACCCGCATGCCGACGCCGGTTCAGCCGGCACGTCGACGACGCCGTACCGCGCGAACCTCTTCTACGGCGAGTTCCATGGCGTCGTCTTCGGACAGGTCATCGTTGGCGGCAGCGTTCGCCGCGAGTTCATCCCGAGTCCGGGCTGCGTAGTACTCCCACGCCGACTGCCGACTCATCCCGAGCGCCTGACCGACCTGCTCCCACGTCGCCCCGGCGGCCCGAGCGGCTGCGACCTGCTTCCGTCGGAGCTCGTCCAACTTGGCTTCGGTGCGCGCCAACTCCCGCAAGGCGTCCAACGGATCCGCCGGCAGCTCATCGGTGACGATCACACCCATGTCGTCAGGATAGCCTGACATAGCCCTCGTTGGCAATGCCTGTGGGGCTCGGAGATACGCCCCGGGTCGCTGGGATCGGCGATGCGGCTCTCGGACGTACGGACGTGAACACGATCTGAGACTGCTGGTCGAGAGAACTGTCCGGCATACCAACGACGACGGTCACTTCATCGGGCGCGAACGCCACCGGTGCGTGAGGTTCCAGCGCAGCCATTGAGCCTGTATGCGTTCGGCAGACGCCGATACGGAGGTGTCGGACGCCCCTCTGCGGGAGGAGCCGTCTTCGCAGGTCGAGCTCGAGCAGCATGCTGGTCCCCTGCTGCTTCGACCTACAGGGCGACAAGCGCGGTGAGCGCGACGAGGACGGCGCCGAGAAGCAGTACGGCTCGGCGGATTCGCTGGTGGCGCTCTCCCACCGCGTTGGCGGCGCCCAGGTCGAACCGTTCGGAGTCGATTCGATCGAGGCGCACGCCCACCGACCGCAGTGCCTTTTCGAGGGCTTCCATCATCGGAGGCGGGCCACACAGGAGGTATCGAGGCGTTGTCAGGTCATGTCCGCCGAGGTGGTTGGCGATGAGCTCGGAGGTGATGTAGCCGACGTCGCCCGTCCATTCGGGGGGTGGGTCTGCCACTACCGGGACGTAGGTGAACTGCATGGTCTCGTCGGCCGAGTAGTCGGTGAGCTCCTGCTGGTAGGCGAGGTCATCGACGGTGTTGACCGCGTGGATGAGCAGTATCTGGCGTTGGTCGCCGGCGTCGCGCCGGGAGCGGACGATGCTGAGTAGGGGTGTGAGCCCGATGCCGCCTGCCAGGAGTACCAGGTCTGCGGGGTCGTCGTCGGCGATGACGAGTGATCCGAAGGGGCCATGGACGAATGCGGGTTGGTCGACCTCCAGCGTGCCGATCGTCGAGGTGAAATCACCGAGCTCTCGGATCGCGAACTCGATCGTCTCCGGGTCGTGGGAGCTGGAGGCGAGCGAGAAGGGGTGTTGTTCCAGGGCGAAGGGAGAGTCGGCGAACGTAACGAAGGCGAACTGGCCGGGCCTGAACCGCAGGGCACGTCCCCGGAGTGGAGCGAGCTTGATGGCCCAGATCCGGTGGGCGACCAATTCGACGGCGGTCACCCGGTAGGGATGCCGTCGGAGCCTGTACGGCTGGACGACTCGTGCGTAGATCACGCCGGCCGCTGAAGCCGTGGCGATGGTGATCCACAGTCCCTGCTTCCAGGGGTTGGCGAGATAGTGTCGGACCTGACTGATGTGAGCCAGGCCAACGAGCAGGACGAGCGCTGCGAGCGAGGCGTGCAGCAGCCGCCACCACTGGTAGGGCAGGCGCAGGC
>JAOTYQ010000790.1 GCA_029861725.1 Acidimicrobiia bacterium
CATCCTCGACGGTGATGCCCGATCCTTCGGGCGCCATCATGTCGAGGAAGCGTTGCAGGGCCAGGTCTTCATTGCGAGCATCGGGACCGATGGTGGCGAAGATCAGCATGGAACGACGGATCTCGGCGGGGTCGCGACCGGCGGCGGCGCAGTGTCGCTCCAGCGCGTCGCAGGCAGCCTTGTAGTCGTTGGGGTCGAGTGGGGTGGCATTCCACTCATGGCCGTGCTCGGCCACGAGTCGCAGCGTCCGCTTGGGGCCGGTGCCTCCGATCAGCACTGGTGGCCGGCCGGGGGGCGGATGTGGTTTCGAGTTGGTCCCGTCGATCCGGTAGTAGGTGCCGCCGAACGAGCCCGATTCCGAGTACCACAGCTCCTTCATCAGTGCGATCGCCTCCTCCAGGCGGTCGTAGCGCTCCGGCGCAGCCGGGAAGTCGAGCCCGTAGATCTGGTGCTCGTCCGGGTACCAGCCGGCCCCGAGGCCCAGCACGAACCGGCCACCGCTCAGGGCATCCAACTGCTGGGCCATGCGCCCGACGTTGACCGGTTCGCGGAAGGTCACCGGCGTCACGAGCGGCCCGAACCGGATCCGCTCGGTCTCCTCGGCGGTCATCACGAACGACAGGTAGACGTCGATCGCTTCCTTCTGCTCGCCGTTGAAGTAGTGATCGGACCGGAAGAGCGAGTGGAACCCAAGCCGCTCGACGAGGCGGCAGACATGACGCCACCGCTCCCACTCCAGCGGTGTGGCCTCGCCGATGATCATGCCAACGTCCATGACTTTGCTCCCTCTCGCTCAAATCGGATCGTTCTCAGGGAATGGCCGCCGCCCCGGCCTCGGCGACCTCGGTGTCCTCAGCCGCCGTTTCCCCCGACACAACGATGGCGCCGACCAACTGGCCATCGGTGAAGATCCCGACCCCACCGCCGAAGACGACTGGCCGGCCGACAGCCGTGGCGCGCCGTCGATGCGGGCCGTCAGCAGCGCCTAGCCACGGTTCGGACTCGCGGCGGTGCTGGTCGGTGAGCTGGTACCGCCGTTGGTCGGGGTCGGGCATGACGTTTCTTCCCGGTTGCGTTCGACGCTGGTCCTGCGGGACGATGTCTAGCGAAAACTGAGCCCGGTCAGCAACTGGGTACCCGGTAGAGAGAGGAAACGCTGTGGGACTACGCACGGGAGACGAGTACCTGGCAGGTCTCGCTGACGGGCGCCAGATCTGGTACGAGGGCCGCCTGGTCGAGGACCCGACCTCCGAGCCAGGTCTGCGGAGCACGGCGCTCACCGTTGCCCAGTACTACGACCTGCAGTGCAACCCCGAGCTCGAGGATCTCATGACCTACGAGACCTCGGACGGGGATCGAGCTCACCTCTCGTTCATCGAACCGCGCAGCAAGGACGATCTCCGGCGCCGAGGGGCAGCGTACGCAGCGTGGTCCGAGGTGACCGGTGGGCTGATGGGGCGGGCGCCTGACTACATGAACGCCTGCATGATGGCGGTCGGCAACACCGGCCATGTCTGGGGAGGGAAGGACGAGCGCTTCGCCAGGAACGCCTACGACATCTATCTCCACTGCCGCCGCAACGACGTGTGCATGACTCACACCTTCGTGAGCCCGATGACCGATCGGTTCACCCCGATCGTCGACCAGGAGCAGTTCGTGAACGCCGGCATCGTCGATCAGAACGACGAGGGCATCTTCGTGACCGGCGCCCGCATGGTCGGGACCCTGGCCCCGTTCTGTGATGAGAACCTGTCGTTCGGAGCTCCGCTGGGGCTGATGGATCCGCGGGAGGACGTCTACGCCCTCGGCTTCACCTGCAAGGTGGACAACCCGGGGCTCAAGTGGATCTGTCGCGACAAGCTCGATCCGGAGAAGCCCCACTTCGACCGACCGCTCTCGACTCGGTTCGAGGAGATGGACGCCATCGCCATCTGGGAGAACGCCTTCATCCCGTGGGAGAACGTCTTCATCGCCCGTGACCTCGACGCCCACAACGGGTCGCTGCCCGGGATGAAGTTCTTCCAATCGCTCGGCCACCATGTCGTGGTCAAGAACGTGGCCAAGACCCGCTTCTTGTTCGGATTGGCCCACCTGCTGGCCGAGTCGACGCAGGTGTCGGCGTTCGTCAACGTCCAGGATCGTCTCGGCGACATCCTCATGTGGCTGCACACCATGGAGGCCCTTGCCACGGCGGCGGTCGAGGGGGCGGAGCTGAACCCGGAGAACGGCCTCTATTACGCCAATGAGTCAGCGGTCCAGGCCGCCCTGCGGCTCTATCCCGAGGTCTATCCCCGAATCGTCGATCATCTGTACCAGCTCGGTGGCGGCGGCTACGTCTCCATTCCCCAGGAGGCGACGATGGAGATCGCCGACCTGGCGATCGACCGCTACTACCAGGGGGCGACGGTCGAGGCCAAGGACAAGGTCGCGCTGTTCCGGTTGGCCTGGGATGTGGTAGGAACCGGCTGGGGCGGGCGCCAGGAGCTGTACGAGCGCTTCTTCTTCGGTGACACCCAGAAGATGAAGGGCCTCAATTATCAGTTCTACGACAAGACCGAGGCGACCGAGATGGTCGCCCGGATCCTCACGCCCCCCAATGGACGCGAGCG
>JAOTYQ010000791.1 GCA_029861725.1 Acidimicrobiia bacterium
CGGGGCCGTCAGGCCGGTCTACGACCCTCGAGAGCTGCTGGCGGCGGCCCGTGAGCACGACCTGTACGCCATCACCCGCATCGTGACCTTCGAAGACGACAGCTGGGCGAGATCGACGCCGGGTGCAAAGCTGGCCGGGGCGTGGGTCGACGCAGCAAACCGCGACAACTGGACCTATCCGATCGAGCTCGCGGTAGAAGCGTGCCGGCTCGGCTTCGACGAGATCCAGTTCGACTACGTGCGGTTCCCGACGGGGCGCACCGCGGTCATCGCCGCCAACCTGGTGCCGGCGACCCAGCAGGAGCGGTCGCAGGCGATCACCGGGTTCCTGGCCGCGGCCCGGTCGCAGCTGGTGGCCGAGGGCTGTGCGGTCTCGGCCGCGGTCTTCGGGATCGTGATGTCGAGCGAAACAGACGAGCGGCTCGGTCAGACGCCGGAGACGGTCTCCGGGGTGGTCGACGCCGTGAGCCCCATGCTGTATCCGAGTCATTACAGTCCCGGGTGGCTCGGGTTCGCCGACCCGAACGACCACCCGGGCCCGGTGATCGCCCACTCCCTCGACTCGGCGAGCGGACGGATCGACGGCGATGCGGTGGTCCGGCCCTGGCTCCAGGGCTTCTACTACAGAGGCGATCAGGTTCTGGCCCAGATACGGGAAGCCGAAGCCCGAGGAGCGGGATGGATCATTTGGAACGTAGGCGGCCGCTACCAGGCGGATTGGTTGCCGCCGTCCTGATGGCGCTCACACTGGCGGGCTGCATCGACGACGATCAAGGTACGGCGTCGTTCGGGCCCGCTACGACGGCCGAGCCCGAGCTGCCCGCTGTTACCCGGGCCTCCGACGAGACGACGGCGACCGAGCTGGCGAGCGACGATACCGAACCACCAGGCGCGACCGCCGAGGGGCGGCCCGAGACGACCACCACCGAGCCGCTGGCGCCACTACAGACGCTGCGAGCCGAGCTGGTCGTCGATGGCCTCGATCAGCCGATCCTCGTGACCGGAGCTCCCGGCACCGATGCACTGTTCGTCGTGGAGCGGGAAGGCATCATCTTGACCGTGGAGGACGGAGCCGTGGCCGACGAGCCGTTCCTCGATCTCCGGGCCGAGCTCCTGTCTTCGAGCATCGAGCAGGGCCTGCTCGGCCTGGCCTTCCATCCCGACTACGCCACCAACGGCCGCTTCTTCGCCTACTGGACCGCTCCCAACGGCGACAGCACGCTGGCCGAGTTCGAGTCGTCGGCACCCACGGTCGTCGACCCGTCGACCATGCGGGTGATCCTGCAGGTGCCCCAACCGACCGAGCGGCACAACGCCGGGATGGTGCTGTTCGGCCCCGACGGGTTGCTCTACCTCGCCCTCGGCGACGGAGGCAGCGGTGGGGACACCGCCCAGGACACGACCAACCCGCTCGGCTCGATCCTCCGCCTCGATGTGAGCGAGCCCGGGTCGTACACGATCCCCGACGGCAACCCCTTCGGCGACGAGATCTGGGTCTACGGGCTGCGAAACCCATGGCGGTTCTCGATCGATCCCGTCGCCGAGCTCGCCTACATCGGCGACGTCGGCCAGGAGGCGTTCGAAGAGATCAACGTCATTCCGCTCGACGCTGCCGGCACCAACTTCGGCTGGTTCATGATGGAGGGCGACCAGTGCTTCCAAGCCGGATGCGACCCCGCCGGCTTCACCCCACCGGCGTTGCAGTACTCCCACGTCGAGGGCTGCTCGGTCACCGGCGGCTGGGTGTACCGGGGCGCGGCGATCCCGGAGCTCGTCGGCCACTACTTCTTCGCCGACTGGTGCAAGGAGTTCGTCCGCAGCTTCCGCTACGACGATGGCAACGTGGTCGACCAGTTCGACTGGACCGACGAGCTCCCCGAGCTCGGCCAGGTCACCAGCTTCGGGCTCGACAACGACGGGGAGCTCTTCGCTGCCAACTGGGACGGCGAGATCTACCAGATCGTCCCGGTCCGCTGAACCCAGCCGAGAATTTCGGCTGTGAAGCGGTGGTTGGCTACCGTGCTTCGACAGGTACCAGCGAGTTACTGACGGGTACCAGCTAGCCAGGAGACACTGCGATGCCGTATGCAGAGGGCCGGACGTTCCTCGACGCCGACAGCCACATCATGGAGCTGCCGAACTTCCTCCGCGACCACGCCGACCCGGCGATGCGGGACCTGGTGCCCCGGCTGGCGGTCGACGGCGGCGATGTGCTGCGGGACCGGCTGTCGGCCCTCGACGAGACCGGCGGGCACTCGCCGGAGACCGTCGAGGAGCTCCTGGCCCTCGGCGACGGCCTGATAGCCGGCCCGAAGGGCTACGACGCCCTCGGTGCCTTCGACACCGGCGAGCGCAGCCAGGCGCTCGACCTGCTCGGCTTCCACAACCAGTGGGTGTTCGCCAGCTTCAGCGCAGGTCACATCTTCTACCTCAACGATCCCGAGGTCATGGCCGCCTCGGCCACGGCCCACAACCGGGGCATGGCCGAGTTCTGCGCTCCCGATTCCCGCCTGTGGGGCGTCGGGGCGACACCGCTCGACGATCCCGACGCCGCGATGGCGGAGCTGCAGCGCATCATCGACCTGGGCCTGATGGCGG
>JAOTYQ010000792.1 GCA_029861725.1 Acidimicrobiia bacterium
TCAGCTCGTAGCTCCACGACTCCGGATCGTCGGCCGGTCCCGCCTCGCCGGGGTCCCTCGCGTCGCCGGCGCTCGGATCATCGGGGGCCGAGTCGTGTGGCGCCCGGTCGTCAGGGCCCGCGTTCGAAGCGGTCCGCACGGCGACCCCGACGTCGTAGCGGGGCTGGGGTCCCATCGACGCCGGCCACCACAGCGCCGGCTCGTCGATCACCGCAGTCCACTCGAGGTGGTTCTCCCCCGAGGCGACATCGTGGATGGCCGCGCCGCCGGCCGTCGACCCGTCGGGCCCGACTATCGACGTGTCGATCCGGACCTGCCCGGCCTCGGCCGCGTCGATGACGATCCGGAACTGGAGCTCGGCTTGGTCGGCATCGGCGCGGACGCACAGCAGCCGTGATCGGAGGATCGCAACCGGTCCAGTCGTCTCGATCGCAACCGATCGCCAGATACCGCCGGGTGAACCGGGCGGAGCCAGGGGACCCGACTGCAGGGACCCGGTCACCGATCGCTTCGGGCCGTCGTCGTCCGGGCACGAGACCTCGACCGCGAGGACGTGGAGCCCTCCGGGCAGCTCGCCCGGCCTGACGAGCTGCTCGGTCACGTCGAAACGATGGGTGGCGAAGTAGACGCCGACGTCGCCGAGATGATGGCCGTCCAGCCACACCTCGGCGTCCGACATGATCCCGTTGAAGCGGAGCCACGCCCGCCGGCCGGGCTCGACTGGCTCGGCTGAGAACTTCCGGCGGAACAGGATCGGCCCGGTCTCATCGGCGAAGGCTGCGCTCTCCCCCCAGTGACCCGGCACCTCCACCGACGGCCACGAGCGGTCATCGAGATCGGGATCGGCACCGGCCCGCTCGAGCTCGAGCGAGGGTGACGCCGCTGACCACGGGCCGGACAGATCCACTACCGCAGCCTACTGCCGCGCTGTCGGGCCCTGCGCTCCGGCCCGTCGAGCTGACCTGGGACGGTCTGGTCCAATAGCGCACCTCTGGACGGTCAGGGCTAGGGTCGGGCTGTGGTTGAACGACCGGATTCGTCGCTGCCGGAAACGCTCGGAGCACTGCGCTCCTCGGCGTGGGTGTCCCGGCCTGTCAAGGAAGAGATACGGCTCAACGCGGTAGCGAGGATCAGGGCTGGTCAGACCTTGTTTCCGGGCATCTTGGGCTACGAGGACACCGTCCTGCCCCAGCTCGAGCACGCCGTGCTGGCCGGTCATGACGTGATCTTCCTCGGCGAGCGGGGCCAGGCGAAGACCCGGATGATCCGGTCGCTGACCGACCTGCTGGACGAGTGGATGCCGATCGTGGCCGGCTCGGAGATCAATGACGATCCGTTTCATCCGGTGTCGGCCCAGGCCCGCGACCTGATCGCCGAGGAGGGCGACGACACCCGGATCACGTGGGTCCACCGCTCGGACCGATTCGGCGAGAAGCTCGCCACTCCCGACACCTCGATCGCTGACCTGATCGGTGAGGTCGACCCGATCAAGGTGGCCGAGGGACGGTACCTGTCCGACGAGCTGACCCTCCACTACGGGCTCGTCCCTCGCACCAACCGGGGTGTCTTCGCCATCAACGAGCTCCCCGACCTCGCCGAACGGATCCAGGTCGGCCTCCTGAACGTGCTCGAGGAGCGCGATGTCCAGATCCGTGGCTACAAGATCCGGCTCCCGCTGGACGTGCTCCTTGTCGCCTCGGCCAACCCCGAGGACTACACGAACCGGGGCCGGATGATCACTCCGCTCAAGGACCGCTTCGGTGCGCAGATCCGGACTCACTATCCGGCGGAGGTCCAGACCGAGATCGATATCGCCCGCCAGGAGGCGTCGCTGCCCGAGCCGGCTGAATCCGGTCTCTCGATCGACGTGCCCGACTTCATGGAGGAGCTGATCGCGACGATCACCCACCTCGCTCGGTCGAGCCCGCAGATCAACCAGCGGTCCGGCGTGTCGGTCCGGCTGACGGTGGCCAACCTCGAAACGGTCGTCGCCGCCGCGACTCGCCGGGCGCTCCGCCTGGGTGAAACCGATGTCGTGCCTCGCGTCAGCGATCTCGATGCGCTCATCTCCTCGACCGCCGGCAAGATCGAGATCGAGACCCTCGAGGAAGGTCGCGACGATCAGGTCATCGATCACATCCTCCGGGGCGCCATCCTGACCGTGTTCAAGGAGAAGTTCTCCGCCGAGAGTGTCCGTCAGGTCGTCGACGCCTTCGAAGAGGATCTGACGATGAGCGCAGGCGACGATCTCCCGGTCTCCGCCTACACCGCCATGATGGCCAAGACCCCAGCCCTGGCCGCTCCCGTGGCCGGCTTGGTAGGCGACAACGAGTCGGATGCGGTCAAGGCGTCGGCCATCGAGCTGCTGCTCGAAGGGCTTCACCTCTCGAAACGGCTCAACAAGGACAGCGTCGGCGGCCGGGCCAGCTACCGGGCCCGGGCCTGACGGTGCCCTCGTTCGGCCTCGCCCTTCGGCCGTGCTGGCCCATGTCGAAAACCGGGTTGGAAGCCCCCTGACCGCGTAGCGAAAGGGGTACGGCGCGGCGGTAAGGTACCAATCATGGCGGAACAACTCGTCCCCATCCTCAAAGTCGT
>JAOTYQ010000793.1 GCA_029861725.1 Acidimicrobiia bacterium
CGAGCGCGATCCCGTGACCACCGAGGAACTTGGTGACCGAGTGCATGACGATGTCGGCGCCGTACTCGATCGGACGCATCAGGTAGGGCGTCGAGAACGTCGAGTCGACCATCAGCGGCAGTCCGTGGTCGTGGGCGACCGCGGCGACCGCCTCGATGTCGAGCACCTCGATCCCGGGGTTGCCGAGCGTCTCGGCGAAGACCACCTTGGTGTTGTCCTGGATGGCGGCGGCGAAGGCGTCGGGGTCGCGGGGGTCGACGAACGTCGTCGTGATCCCGAACCGAGGCAGCGTCAGGTTCATCATGTTGTGGCTGCCGCCGTAGATGTTCTTCGAGGCGACGATGTGATCGCCGGCCGAGGCCAGCGTGGCCACCGCGAGGTGGAGGGCCGCCTGGCCGCTGGCCGTGCAAACGGCCCCGACGCCACCTTCGAGCGCGGCGATCCGCTCCTCGAGCACGGCGACGGTCGGGTTGGAGATCCGGCTGTAGATGTGGCCGGGAACCTCGAGGTTGAACAGCGCCGCCGCTTCCTCGGTGTCGGGGAACGTGTACGACGTGGTGAAGTACAGCGGAACGGCCCGGGCCCCCGTCGTCGGGTCGGGCCGCTGGCCGGCATGGAGGCTCAGCGTGTCGAAGCGGAGGAAGTCGGGTTGAACCATGAGACCGAGGCTACGGCGTCGGCGGTCGTCGCCCGCAAGCGGACGCCGAGCACAGAGCGCCGGGTCGCCATGATGACGACCGCTGGTTTGCATCGTTGGGGTGACGACCCGTTCGCGCTCGTCGACCTCGGCTACCGGGTCATTCCCGGTGACACCGACCTGTCGACGCTGTCGATGACCCATTCGTCGGTCCACTTCGACCGCACGGGCTTCCAGGCCGACGTCAACACCGTCTTCCCCCTCGACCGGCTGCGGGAGCTGGCGACCGAGGGCGTGATCGGATCGGTCGCCGCGAACCACTACTCGCTTATGGGAGCGGGTTGGCCACCCGAGCAGATCGGGCCGACGGTCGACGAGCTGGTGCCGCATCTCGTGGCCGACGGTGTCGACGCGGTCTGCTTGGTGCCGGTTTGACCGAACTGCACCCGCGCCATGGGCGCGGTCGCTCACCACCTCGAGCTGGCCGGCGTGGCCACCACTGGGATCAGTCTGATCCGGGAGCAGACCGAGGCGATGCGGGTGCCCCGGTTCCTGTGGGTTCCCTTCGAGCTGGGCCGACCGTTCGGAGCGCCAAACGAGCCGGCCTTCCAGCGTCGGGTGCTCCACGGTGCCCTTCGGTTGCTGGAGCGGACCGACGGTCCCCCTGTGCTCGAGGACTTCGCGAACGACGCACCAGAAGCGGCGCCCGGTAACGGCTCCGGCGGTGAGGCCGCAGCGGAGGAGCCGTGGTCGTGCCCGGTCAGCTTCCGGCCGCCGGCGACCGCGGCAGTGGGTGCGCCGACGCTCGGAGCAGAGGTCGAGCGGGAGCTGGCGCTGCTGGCTCCCTGGTTCGACCGGGCCGGTCGTCCCCAACCGGCCGAGCAGCGGCCTCACCAACCGCGACGCGCTCGGTCACCTGGAGGCCGTGGCCGGGGACACCGGCGTCGGGCCCGACGCGCCGGCCGGGGTCGGCCTGGCGCAGCGCACCCGTCTCGTCTGCGACGACCTACACGCCTGGTACCTGACGGCGGCGGCCCAGCAACCGGGACGGCGGACCTCGGCCGAGCTCAACCATTGGTTCTGGAGCGAGACCGCTCTCGCCCATCTCATCGGCCGGGTCGCCGCCGTTCTCTGGGACGACGAGGATCCAGTTGCTCGGGGGCTCGCTCGTGCCGCTCTCGTCCCTCGTCGCTACCAGCGACCGCTGAGTCGGGCGGCCGCGCT
This sequence comes from Acidimicrobiia bacterium, assembly GCA_029861725.1. Classification (GTDB taxonomy): domain Bacteria; phylum Actinomycetota; class Acidimicrobiia; order Acidimicrobiales; family SZUA-35; genus CADEDH01. Next base: position 1,862 of record JAOTYQ010000793.1, read on the forward strand.
CATCGCCGGGTCAGCGAAACCGAGCCGATGCCATCGAGGGTCGCGGTCGCCGTCGCCCCGACCGGCAGGGCCGAGACCTGGGTGGCGGTGCCGGTGGTGACCACCTGCCCGGCTTCGAGCGTGATGCCCCGCTCGGTCAGGTGATCCACGAGCCACCCTAGGGCGGTGATCGGGCCGCCCAGCACGTCGGCCCCGGTGCCGCGACCGGTCACCTCGCCGTCGACCTCGATCGTCGCCGCAGTCGTGGACAGCGAGTCTGGGTCCCACGAGGGAGCCGGCGGTCCGAGCACGAGGTGGGTGTTGGCGCCGGCGTCGGCGACCAGACACAGCAGTGGTGTGCCGACGAACTGGGCGAAGCGGCCGCCGACGACCTCGATCGCCGGGTGGATGGTCGCGATGGCGGCCACGACGTCGTCGCCGCCATGGCCGCCAGTCCGGGGGGCGAGATCGACGCCGAGGGTGAAGGCGAACTCGCCCTCCAGGTTCGGCTCGGCCACCAGTTCGTCGGGGCCGAGCGTGGCGTCACCCTCGAACAGCGAGTACACCCGGCCGGCGAACGGACCGGGCGCTCCGAGCATCTCCTGGGCATGTTTCGACGTGCACCCGATCTTCCAGCCCTTCACCGTCCAGCCGGTCACCTCCGCCACCCGGTCGTCGACCGCGGCCGCTTCGGCCTCCGAGGTCGGTACCAGCTCCGCCGGCAGCGGGTCGAGCGCCCGGCGGGTCGTG